>ONXX01000044.1 GCA_900321955.1 uncultured Bacillota bacterium
TTGACATCGTCATGATCAGCTGTACTTTTTCCTTGGTTCCCTTGGACATCTTCTTTAACGGCATCGTCATGTCGATGTTCAGGGATCCCAGCATTTCGATCGCCGTTTCCTTTGAGAAATCAGCGAAGAAATCTTCATATAACGCGATCAGATCATTGCTGTTCATCCAATCCGGCAGAAAGTTGCGATCCGGCAGATAAGAGACGATCGCCTTGCTTTTTTCGCTTGGCACCTCCCCACAGATCGTAATCCTTCCTTCACTTGGCACCAGAAGCCGGGAAGCCAGCTTGATCAGGGTCGTCTTGCCTGAGCCATTGGGTCCTAACAATCCGATGATCTTGCCTTCTTCCAGACGCAGGTCGATCCTATCCAGTGCTCTTATCTGGCCATAGTCCTTGCTGAGGCCTTCGCATACCAATGTTTCCATCTATTTATCCTCCCACTTGTTGACGGCATCGACGATCGTCTTGTCGTCCATGCCCAGATTGCGTAAATGTTCAAACAGATCAGAGATGTACTGTTCACTCAGATCCTTTTGAAGCGCTTTGATCTTCTCTTCATCGATGCTGACATAGCGGCCGCTGGTCCTTTCCGAAGCGACCAGTCCCTGCCGTTCCAGTTCGGCGTAGGCTCTTTGCACGGTGTTAGGATTGACACCGGCATCCATGGCCAGTTCCCTTACCGCCGGAAGCCTGTCTCCGCTTTTGTATCTGCCGGAGACGATATCGACCTTTATTCCTTCGATGATCTGAAGATAGATCGGCACATCGTCAGAAAATTTAAAGTTCATATCTCTTCCTCTTTCTACTGTATTAATACATTAATACAATAATACATATTTTCTCCCATGTCAACAAAAAAAACTTCATTTCTGAAGTTTTTTATCAATACCAGTTGAAGATGTAGTAATTGTTGTCGCCGTCGATCAGATGGGCGTTGACCATTCGGGTATATCTGGCCTCATCGGTTTTGATATCCGAATACTCAAAGACGATCCTTCTGTCCGGGGTAGCTTGTTCATCCCCCTTGTAGTGCATCATCTTCACCGCTTCCATTAAAAGACCGTTTTCTTTGTTCAGTTCGAAATGGAAGTCGATCGGATCGCCGCCGGCGCGATAGGCATCGTGATTTCTTATGACAATGCCATCTTCGTATTCGAGCCCATAGGTCCCGTTAAAACGCATCCACTCCTTCTCCTCGCCGTCATTCCAGTTGGCATAAAGGCCGGAATTGACCGTCTTTGCCAAAAGATCGTTTTCTTCATAGACCTGGATGGAATCGATCTCTTCCATGGTAAAAGCGTACTCTTCTTCTTTTGAGTTGCGCACATGCAGGACCGAAGTGAAATAATCATCGTCAAGATTATACTGGAAGATGCTTTGATACTTCGCAAATTCCGAATCGGACGTCATCAGATAGACTCTGCCTCTGTTGTATTCGACGGTTCTTTCCACTTGGCCCGCTTCGTTAATATCTTCTCTTTTTAAAGGCAGTTCTCCATCAAACTGGTACCTCATTTCCGTGACGATCGAGCTTTCGCCGCCGTTTTCATAAAGCGTGCATTTGATCGGATAGCCGTTTTCGTATTCATATTCAAATCTTCTGAACTCTCTGTATTCGCTGCCGTCCATATCCGATATATAAATCGTGACGGTTTTCGGCAGATAGAATTCTCCCTTTTCTTCCTGGCTGCAGCCAATCAGCGCCAGCAAGGAGAAAGCCACAATTGTCAGTTTTAAGATCTTAGGCACTTATGAAACCTCCCAACATCATATTAATGAAAACAAATTGTTTTTGTCGATTCATCATCTTTTACAGTTCGATCGATTCCGGATCCTTTGAGGTAGAAGGACAGATATTGCAGTATTTTGTGCCGGCATCATCAGTTTCATCTGCCTCACATAAACTGTTTCAAATTCTTTAATAACGATCTGCCTTCATTTTAACATCATTTCATTTTGCGACTCTTTCTGCCACTTCAAAAGTGTGAAACAAGTGTGAAGCAATGATCCAATATGATGAAAGGCATAAAGAAAACGCCCTATTCAAGGCGTTTCTTAAACTTAATGGCGTCCATGGAGAGATTCGAACTCCCGACCGTCCGCTTAGAAGGCGGATGCTCTATCCAGCTGAGCTACATGGACAGCATTAGTATATTATCACTTTTGTTCATCAATTTCAATTGACACCGGCCTGTTCTATAATGAAAAGGAGAGGAAAAAACGATGAAAATAATACTGCTGCTGCTCGCATTCATTCTTTTACCGGTTTTGTTTGCCCTGATCAGGGCACTGCTGCTTCCCAAAAAGACTTCCGTCTACCACGGCAGTGAGGACGAAGAGCGTTCCATGGATTACGCTTTGAAGCTGCAGAAGATGATACAGGTTGAAACAGTATCCCATCGCGACGCGGAGGAAACAGAAAAATTCCGCAGACTGCACAAGGTGATGGAGGAACTCTTCCCCCATGTCTTTGAAACCTGCGAAAAATACGACATTGACGGAAACCTCCTGGTACGTTTCAAAGGCAAGAATTCAGACCTGAAGCCGATCGTGCTGATCTCCCATCTGGATGTGGTGCCGGCGGAAGGCGAATGGACCTATCCGCCTTTTGAAGGAAGGATTGTCGATGGCAAGATCCATGGCCGCGGCAGCTTTGATGTCAAGTGCGGTGTCTTTTCCTTCTACCAGGCCGTCGAAGAAATGATACAGGAAGGCTACGTGCCAAACTGTGATATCTATCTGGGTTCCTCCTGTACGGAAGAAATCGGTGGCAATGGTGCTTCCAAGATCGTCAGCTGGTTCAGAGAACGGGGAATCCGACCTTTCATGGTCTGCGATGAAGGCGGAACGATCACCGAAGATCCGATCTCCGGCGTCAAAGGCAACTTCGCGGTCGTCGGCATCTTTGAAAAAGGCTATGGTGACATCAAGATCATCGCCAAAGGCAAAGGGGGCCACTCCTCTTCTCCGGGCAAGAATACGCCGATCGCCCGTCTGGCAATATTTGAAGCCGAAATTGAAAAACACTCGCCGTTTAAAGTCGAATTCACCCCGGCCGTGGAAGGCATGCTGGAAAACCTGGCACCGTATTGTTCCAGTTTTCCATTGAAGATGGTCTTCCACAACCTCTGGCTTTTCAAACCGCTTTTAAAGAAAGTCATGCCGGCCATCTCCCCGCAGGGGGCAGCGATGTTACAGACAACGATGTGCTTCACCATGCAGAAAGGATCAGATGCCTACAATGTCATTCCGCAGGAAGCCTACGTCACCGCCAATCTTCGCTTCATCCCCTTCCAGGGCAGAGAAGAATCACTCGCCATCGTCAGACACATTGCCGCCAAATACGATCTTGAAGTGGAAGAAGTCAACTGTACCGATCCGACCGGTTCCCTGGATCTCAACGGTCCGCAGTTTAAGATGTGCGAAGAAGTCATACACAAAGTCTTCCCGGGTGTTGCCGTCCTTCCTTACGTCGTGACCGGCGGCACCGATTCCCGTTTCTATGACAAATACGTCGATGCCTGTGTCCGCTTTGAACCGGTCAACGTTTCCAAGGACCAGCTTTCCAAGATGCACGCCATCGACGAAAATCTCAACATCGATACCCTGCCGTTAGCCGTTGAATACTACAAACAGATCATACGTGCACAGGAAGTAAGAAACGATGCGTAAGGATATCGACGCGGATCTGCAGCTTTATACACCGGAAAAACTGAATGAAGATCTTCCGGTCGTCATCGTCAATATCGACAAAGCGGAAGATAACGAAGCGATTCATGAAGCTGTCACAGAGCTTCTTGACAAGGACTTCATTCTGGCCTTTGTCAAAGTCAAAAGCTGGAACGACGACCTGTCTCCCTGGCCTAATGACAGGCTGTTTAAAGGCGGTGCCCCGTTTGCCGGAAAGGCCGATGCCCACCTCGACAGCATAATCGCCAACGCTATTCCAAAGATCGAAGACTTTTTATCAGAATATTCTGTTAAGCCGTCTTCCTATTATATCGCCGGCTATTCTCTGGCCGGCCTCTTTGCCTTATACAGTGCTTACCGGTGTGATCAGTTTGAAGGCATTGTATCTGCTTCCGGCTCCTTATGGTATCCCGGGCTCATGAACTACATGGATGAACATGAGATCTCCCCGAAGATCCGGAAGGCCTATTTCTCTTTAGGCGATCAGGAAGCCAAAACTTCCCATCCGCTCATGTCGCAGGTCGAAAAAAATACCGGAGAGATCCAAAGGAAACTCTCCGGTACGATAAAGACGATATTCGAATTAAATGAAGGCAACCACTTCAAGGATGCAGACCTTCGCCTGGCGAAAGGGATCGCCTGGATCCTCAGTAACTGATCGGTTCCCTTCCCGTATACTTCCTTCCCAGATAGTTGGCCCATCTTTCGGGATAGAAGGAAGAATAGCGGCAACGGCCGGCCCTTCTTCTGGAAATATAGCGGGGGCTGTTGGCCCAGATCAAAGAAGGAAGTCCGATCAAAGGCAGATAGAAAGGTCCCAAGATCATCGACTGGATGGTGTGGCCATACTCATGGACCACCACATGCATGTCATCGGTCCCCATGAACAGGAATATGCCCATCGACATGGAAGAAGGCAGATTCCATCTTGTCAGCAAAGCGCCGTGAAAAATGCGGCGTTTTTCTTTCGGCCCCGTCAGTAAGACGTACAGCCATATCAAAAAACCCAGGACGTTTTGAATAACGCCCCAGGTCAGCTGTATAAAATAGAATAAAGTCAGTCTCAGAATTTTCATCTAACCGTATTTCAGATCGGTCGCCAGTCTTACTTGAACTGGCTTGGATGTTTGACAAAGAAGTCCTCTTTTTCCTTGAGCTCTTTGAGCTTGTGGTCTTCCTTGTCGTCGATCAGTTCATAGATATCCGCAAAAATGTTGTCCCAGCTGAAGAACTTGTCAGGATCAACATTGAGGTAATCGCAGATCTTTTCGCAGCCATCCGGTACGACCGGGTGGGATAAGACTGCAGCAACTCTCACCATATAGAAGGCATCGATCAGAGTCTGACGGATGTTTTCTTCATTGTTGGAATTCTTTGACCAGAACTTGGAAGCGTTGCGGATGTAGGAATCCAGATCATTCATCACCTGGTGCAGTTCAAAGCGGTACATGTGGTTCTCGTAGTTGAGGATAGCCCGCTCGGCAATCTGCCTGAATTCAGGTGAGACCTCGCCATACGGCAGGACACCGTCAAAATACTTCTGAGCAGAATAGAAACAGCCTCTGACCAGACGGTTGAGGACGTTGGTATACAGATTGCCCTGTGCAAGTACCGGATCCGGTTCATTCTCCTTGGCCTGCGGATTCAAAGGCTGCGGCATGAAGCTGACAGACTTGTTTCCCAAAGCCAGCGAAATGAAGTGGGCACGAAGCTGATCGGCCGTATAGTAATTCAATAAGTCGGCAGCCATCGGCGGTTTGATCGAACCGGAAGAAGATGCCTTCTTGTCCAGGAACAGGATGTGGTGGTTGGCAACCAACGTCGTCAATTGCAGATCACCGTCTTTCGGATGGATGGTCAGATCCTTGCTTCCCTGCTGTGCCATCCACAGCGGCATCTGGGCAACGCCATAGAAGTAGATATTGTCCTGACCGATAAACTGGAAAACGCCGGCTTCCTTGTCGCACCAGTACTTCTTCCATTCATCATCCGGCAGGCCTTTTCTCTTGAAATAAGCCTTGGTGAAAGAGATCGGTGCCCATAAGCTCTCCGGCCATACCCAGACCGTCAGATCTTCCTCATCTTCCAGTTTTGGTGCCTTGACGCCCCATTCGATATTGCCGGTCAGACGAAGCGGAACCAATGTCTTGCCGGTACGGTAGTGGATATTGGCTTTGGTTAAAATCGGACAGGCCTTTTCTCTTAATTCCAGCTTGTCGAAGGTCACGATAAAGCTGCCCTTGATGTTTTCCAGATCGGAGTTTTCATGGGCAGGCAGCTGATCTTCGATCTGCCTGTACTGATCCAGGAACTTTTCCTGAATATAGATGACCGGTGCGCCAAGGGATTCTTCCATCGTCTCGGCAACGATCCTTCTGACATTCGGTTTCTTCTTGATGTCTTCGACGTATTCCTTGAGCAGATCGTTGAATTCGGTCAGCTTGAAATACCAGTTGGTGACATCGCGCATTTCCGGTGTCTCACCGGATAAGGTGGATTTTGGATCAATGAGCTCTTCCGGCATATACTGGTGGCCGAGATCGCACTCATCGGCATAGCCCTTTTCCGACTGACAGTGTTCGATCGGACATTTGCCGACGACCTGACGGCCATTGAGGAAACAGTTGTATTTGGTGTCATAGAACTGTTTGGTGACCATCTTCTCCAGCCAGCCGTTTTTATATAAGGTGCGGATGAATTCATCCGTCTCTTCTTCGTGAACTTCCTTGGTATCGCCTAGACCGGAAGCACCGAAAAGATTCAGGGAGATCTTATAATCCTTCAGGGTCTGTTCCTGAGCGATATGGTTTTCATTGACATAGTCTTCGATCGTACCCGTATAGCCTTCGCTCTCAACTTTCTTGCGGTAACCTTCAGCGATCGGTGAACCGTAACAGTCCGTACCGGAAACAAAAACGACATTGTCCTTGCCGATGCGGTCACGCAAAAAGCGGGCAAATACGTCGGCATGCACAAACATGCCTCCGACATGGCCGAAGTGAAGTGTTTTATTGCCATATGGCATACCGCCGGTCACGACCGCGCGTTTTGGAAATACAGGACGTTCCATACTCTATTCTCCCTTTAAAAAATTACTCCATTATTATAACAATTCTCAAACCGTTTGGCTTACAGATCATAGTAAAGCCTGAACTCGGCAGGATGCGGGATCTTATCGATCTCGGCAGCTTCCGCTTTGATCGTCCTGATCCAGTTGTTGATGAGCTCTTCACTAAAGACACCCTCAGCTGTCAGATAATCGTGATCCTTTTCAAGAGCTTCGATCGCCTGTGAAAGAGTTGCCGGCAGATGTTCCAGTTTTGCCTTCTCTTCTTCGCTGAGCTTGTACAGATTGAAATCGAACGGACCCCAGTTGTGGTCGGCCGGATCGATCTTGTTGACGATTCCGTCGATACCCGCCATCAGGATCGCTGCATAGGCAAAATACGGGTTGCAGGTCGCATCCGGATTGCGCAGTTCAAAACGGACGACATCCTCGCTCTTGGCGTAGGAAGGAATGCGGATGACGGCACTGCGGTTGGCGCTCGCATAACCGACGGTGACCGGTGCTTCAAAGCCCGGGACCAGTCTCTTGTAGGAATTGGTCGACGGATTGCAGAAAGCACAAAGTGAATCGATATGTTTTAACAGACCGCCGATGAAATACATCGCCGTTTTTGACAGATTGGCATAGTTGCCCGGTTCATAGAAGATGTTTTTGCCGTCTTTCTTCAGCAGCATATGTACATGCATGCCGTTGCCCGCTTCGGAAGCGATCGGTTTAGGCATGAAGGTTGCTGTCCTGCCTTGTCTTGCCGCAACATTGCGGATCAGATATTTGCTTAACATCGTATCATCTGCCAGCTTGCAGACATCAGCCAGCTCTACTTCGATCTCCATCTGGCCGCTGCCGCCGACTTCATGGTGGTGGTATTTGACCTTGATGCCGCAGTCCATCATCTTCTCGCAGATCTCATTGCGCAGATCAAAATGGATGTCAGTCGGCTGATCGGCATGATAGCCCTGCTTCGGCAAAGTGTGATAGCCGTTGGAACCCGGCATATCGGATGACCATTCCGATTCATCGGAATAAAGCCGGACACTGACCTCATCGGCATTGATGCGATAAGTCATCGAATCAAATACGGAAAACTCATATTCCGGTCCGATGATCATCTGATCGGCGATCCCGTACTTCTTCAGCAGTTCCGTCGCTGCCTTGATGACATTGCGCGGATACTGTTCGAACAGATAGTTTTCCTTGGCAATGACATAGACGTTGGCCATCATGGAAAGGGTCCTGGCTTGCGCAAAAGGCTCCAGATAAGCACTGGCCAGATCCGGATAAAACACCATGTCCGATTTCTCGACTCTGGCATAGCCGTAATTGGAGGCATCAAAACCGATGCCGTCTTTCATGAGATCCTCATTCAGCTTCTCAGCCGGAATGACGATATGACGAAAACGCCCCCGCAGATCGACCAGTTTCAGGTCGATAAAGCGGATCTCATTTTCTTTTATAAATTTTTCTGCTTCTTTAATATTCTTAAACATACTGAAACTCCTCACCAACATTATAGAGTATCGCCTCAATTAAATTAATATTGAAAGTTTAATCGGGCATCTTTGCCTTCCTTATCTGCTTTATGTAATACAATGAAATTAATAACAGGAGGAACAATTCATGAAATACGTATGCACTGTCTGCGGTTATGTCTACGATCCGGCTGACAACGACAATGTCGCTTTCGAAGATCTGCCGGAAGATTGGGTCTGCCCGCTCTGCGGCGTAGGCAAAGACATGTTCGAAGAACAGAAATAGAAGTTCCCGCCAGAAAAAGCCAGTCACCTGGCTTTTCTTATTTCAGTATTTCATCAAAGAGCTTGTCGAGCAGTTCTTCTTCAAAGGAAGAACCCAGATACCAGCACGTTCCATCACCATATTGATTGGCGGTCGCTGCCGCATAATCGCCAAACGGATTATCTTTCCACATGACAAGCGGTTTTGCCGTTGTGACTTTCAAGAGTTCCTCGAAGACATAGCCCTTGGCGGTTTTGCCTTCATAAACACAGTCCGACGACATGCCGCTTAACAATGTTTCATGTTCCTCGATCA
>ONXX01000049.1 GCA_900321955.1 uncultured Bacillota bacterium
CAGATCGCCTACACCCTGCTCTCTTGGCTCGCAATTACAATCCACAAAACCCTCGTGCCACTTGCGGGCATCTGCGCAAAACACCAGCACCATATCGGCTTTGGCGATGAAGCCCTGATGATCGCAGGTATCAACCAGTTTATCCTTGATTTTCTGATCCGTTACATCGATGATCGTATACATCTGCTGGTTGCCGGCAGTTGGCGCTGCGCAGGCTGCCTCCAGTATCGTTCGCTTATCCTCTTTCGAGATCTTTCTGTCCTCATATGCCCGGACGGATTTTCTGTTCATGATCGTCTTAATAACTTCGTTCATTTCCTCTCCTTCCAGTATTCTTCATGAAAGCCCGGCTCATCCAGAGCTTCTCCTTCCAGGACCTGTGTCAGCCGGTAAATCTCCCTATAATTATTTCGATTCGCTTTTCTGATCATCTTCTTATCACTATTATAGCGATATTTCTTCACCTGCCTTTTTCAAATACTCATTGACTTTGGAATTTTTCCTATGTTAATATTATTAAGCACCAAATAAGGAGGCTTAGCTCAGTTGGGAGAGCACCTGCCTTACAAGCAGGGGGTCACAGGTTCGAGCCCTGTAGCCTCCACCATCGAAATGCCAACTTAGCGCAATAGGTAGAGCAACTGATTTGTAATCAGTAGGTTACGGGTTCAATTCCTGTAGTTGGCACCATCTGAAAATAAAGATTCCGCGAGGGATCTTTTTTCTTGTACCCGCATTCAATCTTCTCTCCCCTATTTATATAGAGTTTTTAATTTTCCTGTGTCATACTTTTTTTAGAGGAAAAAACCATGCAATACAGAAATGATAAATACGGAAACAAGATCTCGATCTTAGGCTATGGCTGCATGCGTTTTACCAACAAAAACGGCAAGATCGACGAAGCCAAAGCCGAAGAAGAGATCATGGAAGCCTATCGTCAGGGCGTCAATTATTATGATACGGCCTATGTCTATCCCGGCAGCGAAGCGGCGCTTGGTAATATCCTTTTCAAGAACCAGATCCGCGATAAAATCAACATCGCCACCAAACTGCCCCAGTACATGATCAATTCCAATAAGAATCTGGATGCCTACTTTAACGAAGAGCTCTCCCGTTTAAAGACCGATCATGTCGATTACTACCTGATGCACCACATGACCGACATCTACCAATGGGAAAGACTGAAGAGCTTAGGCATTGAAGACTGGATCGCCGATAAGAAAAAAGAAGGAAAGATCCGCAACATCGGTTTTTCCTACCACGGCAACAGCGACATGTTCATCAAAATCCTGGAAGACTACAACTGGGACTTCTGCCAGATCCAATACAACTATCTGGATGAAAACAGTCAGGCCGGCCGCAAAGGCTTAAACCGGGCGGGAGAACTGGGCATTCCGGTGATCATCATGGAACCTTTGCGCGGCGGCAAACTGGTCAACCTTCTGCCGCAGGACGCCAAAGACAAGATCGCCAGAAACGACCGCCATTATTCCCCTGCCGAATGGGGCTTTCGCTGGCTCTTTGATCAGAAAGATGTCACCTGCGTCTTGTCCGGCATGAATTCACTTAAGATGGTCAAGGAAAACTGCCGCATCGCCTCTGAGGCGAAAGCCGATTCCCTCACCCAGGAGGATTTCGCCCTGATCAGGGAAGTCATTGCATCCATCAAAGCCCACGAGAAAGTAGGATGCACAGGCTGCCGCTATTGCATGCCTTGCGTCAAAGGCATCGATATCCCGGGAACCTTCAATGCCTACAACCGCATGTATACCGAATCCAAACACGACGGCCGTTTCCAATACGCCCAAGCCGTCGCTTTGAATAAGAACGCGACCTTCGCCAGTGAATGCATCAAATGCGGCAAATGCGAAAGCCACTGTCCGCAATTCATTCCGATCCGGGAAAAACTGGCCGAAGCCGATAAGGCATTGCGGCCGCTTCCTTACAAGATCGGCATCAACCTCGTAAGAGCCTTTATGTTTAGAAAAGCCAGACAATAAACAAGAGACGGTGAAAACCGTCTTTTTCATTTGACATGAGCCTAAAGCTTGTTTCTTTGCATTCCTGTTATATAATTTTGATTATGAATACAAAAAGATTGACTCGCTTAGCGATGTTGATCGCCGTGTATGTCGTGTTAAGCATTTTAACACCGGTAAAGATCGTGAATTTCAAATTCACCTTTGAAGCATTTCCTATTTTAGTAGCCAGTTTACTGTCAGGTCCGATCGACGGCCTGATCGTCGGAGGTGTAGGCTCGTTTATATATCAGCTGCTGTTCTCGGGCTATGGAATCACTGCAACAACGCCATTGTGGATCTTGCCGCACGCGATCAGCGGATTACTCGTCGGCTTCTATGCCAAATCAAAGAACTTTGATCTGTCTTTAAAGCAGATCAGCTTAATCTGCATTGCATCGGCCTTATGCGTCACTGCCTTAAACACCCTGGCCTTATATGTTGACGCAAAACTCTTCGGCTATTATTCCGATGCCCTGGTCTTTGGGTCTCTTCTATTCAAGATCTTCGCCGGCATCATTCTTTCTTTGATCTATGCATCGATCATGCCGAGGTTATTGGCTTATCTGAAAAAGCTGGAAGAAAAAGCCGGCTGATCATGAACGAAAAAACCATGGAATTCCATGGTTTTATTTTGTGTTGCTTTCATGTTCCAGAAACCACCGCTTCCGCTCGATTCCGGCCGCAAAGCCGGTCAAAGAACCATCGCTTCCGATCAAGCGGTGACAGGGCACCAGAAGAAGGATTCTGTTCTTCCCTGCCGCCTGACCTATTGCCTGTGCAGACATCTTTTTAATTCCTCTGTCTTCGGCAATCTGCTTTGCCAGGTCTTTGTATCGTAAGGTTTCACCATACGGGATCTTCATCAAAGCCTGCCAGACGTCCTTTTGAAATTGCGTCCCCTTGAATCTTAACGGAGGAACTTCTTCCGGTATTCTTCCATCAAAATAATCCTTCAGCCACTTTTCACTTTTCTCAAAGACTGCCAGATCCTTTTGATAGATATAGCTTTCATAGGAAAGACCCTGATCTTCAAAATACAGGCCGCACAAGAAGCCGTCTTCTTCCAACAAGACCAGCCTTCCTAAGATCGTCTCAAAAAACGAATAATGACCCACTACTTCACTTTATTGCCGCAGCGCGGACAGAAGACGGTTTCCGGATCGCTGATCTTTTCACCGCATTTGGAACAGAAGAACGGTTCAAAAGCGGAGACCGGTTTTGGCGTACCGCACTTCACGCAGAAATTGCCGTCATTGCGGCTGCCGCATTTCGGACAGAACCATTCGCCCTGAGCTGCGGTATTGCCATAGGTCGTGTAAGAAACATTGTTGGCACAGTTTGGATTGTCAAAGTCACTGCGGTCATCATAGTATTCCTTATTGCAGATGATGGCCATGACCTGCTTGCACATATCCACCAGTTCCATGTATTTGGCATCACCCGGATTCTCCGGTTTTTCCGTATTGAGCTTGAATTCCATGTCATCGAAGTACGGATTGTTGACATCGATGTGAACGTAGAACTCATACTCATATTCATAGCGTTTCGGTTCATAAGAGATGCGTTTGCCTTCAGCATCCTTGGTGTAGATCTCATCCTTGTCTTCCCGGATATTGACCCGCATATCGCGGACATCTGCAAAACGGATGATATCCGGATTGGATTCTCTCCAGCGGGTATTCAGACTGGAAACGACAAAGCACTTGTTGGTCTCATCGATATAGAACTTGTAGTAATCACCGATGATCTTTTCCGCATTGAAAGTCTTGAGCTTTCTCTCATTCTCTTCCCTGTAAGCCAGCTGTTCCTTGATGGCCTCAACGCTTGTTCTCTTTCGGCCGGTGAACCAGTGTGACAATTTGGCAGCACAGTTCTTGCACATATTGCCGTCTTCCAGTTTGCGGTTGCCGAGCAGTCCTATCTCTTTGCCGCAGATATCACAATACTTCTTATCAAATAAGCCCATTTGTATACCTCCTGTCCATTATGAATGATTGTTGCCTTTTCTTATTTTCATTATAGCATCGAGGCACTTTCCTTATCATTTACACAGAAGCCGATTCTGTATAATTCGAAGTCTCTTTGTAATAGAATAGAAGTATGTACAGAAATTCCTACGTACAGGTCGATCTCGACAAATTAAAAGAGAATGCCAGGTATTTCCAATCCCGCAGCAAGAAGAAACTGATCGGTGTTGTAAAAGCCAATGGCTATGGCATCATCGACTACATCGAAGCCAAGACATTAAAGGAAGTCGGCGTCGATTTCTTTGCCGTCTCCAGTCTTGATGAAGCGCTGAACTTAAGAAAGCATGGCATCGATGACAGCATCCTGATTTTAGGTCAGGTACCGGAAGATTCCATGGATCTGCTTCGCAAGTACGATCTTTCCATCGTCACTTTGTCCCTTCCTTTCGTGAAGGCCTGCGACTTAAAAGATGTCAAAGTCCATCTCAAGCTCAACACCGGCATGAACCGCATCGGCGTAAGAACCGATGAAGCAAAGCAGTGTCTTGATCTGCTGCTTCAAAAAGGCGCGAACATTGAGGGCGTTATGTCCCACTTCTCTTCCGCCGATACCGATATCGAATATTCACAAAATCAATATGAAATCTTCAAAGACTGTGTCTTATCCCTGAACTATGATTTTAAATACATCCACATGTCCGCGACCGATGGCTCCCTTGCCGTCAATGACGACATCTGCAATGCCGAACGCATCGGCCTTGGCTTATTGGGTCTAAGCTCTTACGATACGGCTTTGAAACCATGTATCAGCCTGTTCAGCGAAGTATCCATGGTCAAACAATTGAAGCCCGGCGACACCGTCTCCTATGGACGTCACTATACCTCCGATGGAAGCGGCTATCTTCTGACGATTCCTCTTGGCTATGCCGATGGCTTCTATCGGGCCAATACCGGCAAAGAGGTCTATTGTGAAGATGAGTACGGCACGATCGTCGGATCCATCTGCATGGACCAGATGATGATCCTCACCAAGAAGGAACATCCATGCGGTTCTGTGATTGAACTCTTTGGTCCGCATATCGATATCGCCAAACGGGCACAAGAGCTTGGCACCATCAGCTATGAGCTCTACACTTCCCTCTCCGATCGGCTGAGCCGCCGTTACATCAAAAACGGCAAGGTCTTCTTATCGATCGATCCGCGTTTCTAAACAAGGCAAGCCATAGAAATATGGCTTTTTTCATGGTCAAAATCATCTTTCAAAAAATTGATAAGGTATCGCCTTGTCTTTTTGCGCATAACGATACGAAGGAGATAAAAATATGATGAAAGAAAAAAGACAGTCCAAAATTACGATCATCGTGATCATCCTGTGCCTGATCTTGCTGGCACTAAGCGGCTTAAGCCTCGTTTTATCGCTTCGTTCGATGAAGCTCTCGGAACAGTGCTGCCAGATGAAGGTGTCAGAAACGCAAAGTGATTATGTCAACCCTTTGGATCAGCAGCAGGATGAGGAAGCATATACGGAGCTTATGGGATTCGGCTGTCTCGATGTGGATACCAATTCCCCTTTCATCTACCTGATCAACCCATCAGACAATGAGGTCTACCTCAGCTTTGATGTCCTGTATGAAGGAAGATCGCTGTATAAGAGCGATCTGATCGCCCCGGGCAAGATGGAACAGTTTGATATCTGCAGTGTACTGGATGCAGGAAAACATACACTGACTTATTCCATTTCTTCCTACGATTTGAACGACAAAAAAGTCCTGTGGGCAGGCGTACAGCAGAATCAGGATGTCTCCATCAGAAAGTAAGGAGCACTATGAAAAAGATCATTACATTACTGTTTGTATCACTTGTGGCTTTATTACCCTGCAACCTCTTTGCGGAAGAAGGCGTTAATGAAGTCAACGGCGACGAGGCAAGTGTCGTCTTATACGCCAACATCGCTTCCCAATACACCGTCAAACTGCCGGCGAGGGTCGATGTCAGAAACGAAACGACAACTTTCAACGTCTTCGCCAAAGGCAGCATTGCCGCTGACAAAAAGCTGGATATCACCTGTCCGGACGGCACCCATACCCTGACCGACCAGACAATCGGTTCCTCGAGAACTTATCCTTTGACGGTCAATGTTGCTGACGGCAGTTTTGCCGCCGATGCCCTGCAATTAGACTACAGAGATGATCTCAAATCGGTATTCACCGTATCGCACGCCGCACTGATGGCCGGCGATTACATCTACAATATGCCGGTTCTCATCTCTCTCAACAATATTTCCTAAAAAGAAACGATCAGGGCCTGCATCCCTGATCTCTTATAAAGATCACGCTGACTGGCGTTTTCATACGACGGAAGTTCCGTCCCCCTATTCTTCGCAAGGAGGTCAAATGAATAAACTAAGTAATATTTTTCTTTCTTTTCTATGCATCTTCAGTTTATCAAGGATACCGCCTTGCGAAGATTCCTATGTGATCTCCATCCCCTACAGCATCGACCTGTCTGAATGCAGGTCCTTTGAAGTGTCTGTCAGTGAAAACAATCTGAGCGATTATGAGACACTTCATATCGATATGCCTTCAACCTTCACGTTGAAAGATGCCCATGGCAAACAAGATGTCATCGGCACGATTGAAGATCCCTCATTCACCTTTATCAATACCGGCGAACAAAGCCACATTGTCAATCTGGATTTTGCGACGCTCAGTGTCGGTGACTGGTCGGGCGAGATCCCGATCCACATCTTTCTTGAATCAACAGCCCCTTCCAATATTCTGGAAGAAGGAACGGCCTTAAACGAGGTCTTAGCACAGTTGCAGCCATCGATGATCATCTTTTCCAATCAGACCCCGGAAGGAAACTATATTGCCGATGTATCACTTCAAAAAGACGAATCGATCAAACTCTATCAGAATAACGATACCGTCTACATCGTCAACGCCCTGCCCGATCCGATCAAGGCTTCAAAGGATCTTTCGCATGCCTTTCAAGGCCTCTACAATCTCACCCAGATCGATCTGAGCCATCTTGATCTAAGCGGATGTGAATCCATTTCTTCCCTGTTTGAAAATGATACTGCTTTAACATCCATCATCGGTCTGGAGAATCTTGATACTTCAGGCATCATCGACATGAGTCATCTTTTCTCGGCCTGTACGCAACTCACCAAGTTAAACATTGCAGGATGGGATACCTCTTGCGTTCAGACCCTGGAAGGCACCTTCTCCTATTGCGAGAAACTCAAGACACTTTCCTTAAACTCCTGGAATGTCTCAGCCTGTGAAAACTTCAGCTACCTTTTCAGCCAATGTCTGGCACTCACCTCGGCCGGTGATCTTTCCGCCTGGGACATGAGCCACTGCACCGATCTCTCCGGTCTTTTTGATTCCTGCGTCAAATTGAGAAACTGCGGGGACCTTTCCTCCTGGAATTTAAGTGAAACCAGAAATCTTTCCCGCCTTTTTCACCATTGCGAAAAACTGACAAGTGCCGGCAACATCTTTCTTTGGGATGTCTCACAAGTGGAAGATTTCTCCTATTGTTTTGCCTGTGCCCCATTATTGGATTTAACAGGTCTCAATGGCTGGGATGTCAGCAGTCAATGCAGTAATCTTTCTTACATGTTTGCCGGAAGCGATAGTGCTTTGTCAGAAGAATTGAATCTCAATCATTGGGATGTTTCGCAGGTCACAAACATGGCTCACATGTTTGAAAACACAAGATCCTTAAAACATCTTGATATCTCTTCCTGGGATACCTCAAGTCTGAGTGATGCCTCAGCGATGTTTGCCTACTATGAGACCTTATATCTTTCACAGCTCGAAGAAGTTATCGGCATTGAAGACTTTGGCCAACCGAATCTGCAAAACATTTCCGGCATCTTTTACGAGAACCAGTATTTTGACGGCGATCTATCGGCCTGGGACACTTCTGATCTTCAGGATCTCTCCTATGCCTTCTATGGCTGCTGGCGCATGGACATCGACAAATTAAAACACTGGAACGTGTCCAGTGTTTCAGATATGACTTTGGCATTCGGTGATGGCGCCGGATCTTTGATCCAGTCGCCTGTACCGGAATGGTATCACTAGCTCGCCTTGTATTCTTCGACGGCTGTCTCCAGGATATTGAATGGAAGCGGTCCGTTTTTCAATATCGCATCATGATAAGCCAGATAATCGAATTTGTCGCCCATTGCGGCCTTAGTCTGTTCACACAAAGTGAAGAAGTTGGAACAGCCTAAGCCATAGGAACAGTAGGTTCCCGGCATCTCAATTAAGAAGTCACGGATGAAGGACGCATTGGAATTATCCATGTTGAT
>ONXX01000051.1 GCA_900321955.1 uncultured Bacillota bacterium
TGGAACGAAATGGCGAATCTATCCGTCTGGATGTGACGCCGGAGTTCAATGAAGAACAGCAGCGCTACATGATCGGCATCGGCTTCTCCAACCAGGCGGTGGAAGTGGTCAAGGTCAATCTGCTCAATTGCTGGAAATATGGCTTTGAATACGCCATGTTTATCCTGAAGCTGACCTTCTCGTCCTTCCTGTCGCTGTTCAAGGGAAAGAACCTGGATTCTTTGTCCGGACCGATCGGCATCTACTCGACGGTTTCACAGACGGCTTCCCTGGGAATGGATTATTATATCCAGCTGATTGCCATGGTTTCGATCAATGTCGGCATCGTCAACGCTTTGCCGCTTCCGATCTTTGACGGCGGCAGGGTGGTCTTGCTGCTGATCGAAATGATCATCGGCCATCCGTTAAGCGAAAAAGCGCAGAATGCCGTCATGTCGGCTTCCCTGGGATTACTGTTATTACTGTTTATGTTTGTCATGTACAATGACATTTCCAAGCTGATAGGAGGATAAAAATGAAAATACTGGTAACCGGCGGTACGGGGTATATCGGATCTCATACCTGCGTTGAACTGATCGCTTCCGGCCATGAAGTAGTGATACTTGATAATCTTTACAATTCTTCGATCGATGTTCTCGATAAGATCGAGACCATCTCCGGTGTTCGCCCTGTATTCTACAAGGTCGACATTCTGGATAAGGAAGGAATGGAAAAAGTCTTCAAGGAGAATACTTTTGATGCTGTCATTCATTTTGCCGGATATAAAGCAGTAGGGGAATCGGTAGCGATCCCGCTAACCTATTACGAAAACAATATCGCCGGCTCGATCAATCTGTATCAGCTAATGAAAAAATACAACGTAAAGAATCTGGTCTTTTCTTCCAGTGCTACCGTTTATGGCGATGACTTTGAAGTTCCGTTCAAGGAAGAATACGGCTTAGGAACAACAACCAATCCATACGGCACAACCAAGAAGATGAACGAGATGATCATTACTGATATGGATAAGGCCGATCCGGAGAATTCTTCTGTCCTGCTTCGTTATTTCAATCCGATCGGTGCACACGAATCCGGTTTGATCGGTGAAGTGCCAAATGGCATACCGAACAATCTGGTTCCGTATATTGCTCAGGTCGTTGCCGGACAAAGGGATTATCTTCGTGTCTGGGGCAACGATTACGATACGGTTGACGGCACGGGCGTCAGAGACTATATCCATGTCGTCGATTTGGCCAGAGCCCATGTGAAAGCGATTGAATATGCCGCTTCTCATAAAGGCACGGAAGTCATCAACATCGGTACGGGCAAAGGCTATTCTGTTTTGCAGGTCTTACATGCCTATGAGAAAGCCTGCGGCCACTCCATTCCTTACAAGATCATGGAAAGAAGACCGGGGGATATCGCCACCTGCTATGCCGATACGAAAAAGGCTGAAAAGCTGCTTGGCTTCAAGGCCCAGTACGATATCGACCGCATGTGCGAGGATTCCTATCGCTTTACCCGCAACCTTGAAATATAACAATAAATATATAGATAAATAAATATATAAATTAAATAATAAAAATGCTGTGAATATGTTGATAGATTTATTGACAAATTTATAGCATTTTTCTATAATCAAAGTATGATGAACAAATCTTCTTTTGGTACGATGCTGAACTCATTGGTACCGATCTCACATCTCAATCAGGGTAAGGCTGCCAAGATTATCTCGTCTTTAGGTCCTGACGATGTCAAGATCATCGTAAAGAACAATGAACCTATGGCTGCGATCGTTCCGATCTCACGTTTTTCCGAGCTTATCGAAGCGGAAGAATTGCTGAAGGAGAGCAAGAATGGCTAAAAAGCGCAAATTACGTATCGATCGAATCATCATCCTGGTTCTTTCTTCGATTCTGATTCTGGGAGTGCTTGGCTTTGGCATTTATAAGGGTTTCTCCTTATTTTCTTCGTGGTATGCCGCAAGACAAGATGACAAACCGCAACAGCAACCGGTCCCGGTAGAGACAACGGAAGGGGTAAAAGTCGAACTGGTCGACTACCAGGTCTATACCGGTGATTCCGAAAACATCGGTTTCAACTTTATCGTTGCCGAACTGAAGTTTGAAGGCAAGGAGCCTGTCTCTTTCGATCTGGGCAAGCTGCAGACTTCGGAAAAGATCCATCTCAACAATGTTTCCAAGTATCTCAATACTCTGGAAGAAAAATCCTATAAGATTTCAAAACTGAATATCGTCAATTCTGTTGTATCCGATAAGAATATCTATACCTGCAAGGTATTTATCCCATATACAACGGATTCCTATTCGCTGCGTTTACTCAATTCGGTCGATGCTTCGATGATTGAATTTGATCTGAGCAAGAACAACAACGATATCTCAACCTTAAAATTTGAAACGGAACAGCAGATCGAGATCGGTAACACCAACGTCACTGTCTCGTCCTGTTCTGTATCGACGATGATGCTTCATAACGGCATGGAATATCAGGTTCCGGCTACAATGAATGTCTATACCTTCAATATCAATGTCAACAAGATCGAGGGCGACGTGATGATCACGGATGCGAAGTTTGTCCGCGGATCGACAGAAGAAGTCATCACCTGCATGGATGAGACTTATGAATCGGTCAAGGTCGGCAACTGCATTAAAAAGAAGCTTCAGCTGGGTGAAAACGGCGCACTGTTCTTTGAAACGATCGCCAACGCCGATGGTCCGGATTATTCCGGCTCGCTGATGCTGATGTTCTCTAACGGAAATGACTGGGTCAAGATTCCGACGGTACTGGAATAAACTATGAAAAAATTTCTGATCGTATTTCTTACATCGATGATGATCTTAGGCATCCTGCCGGCATTCGGCAGCTTTTCGCTTGCCGCAGATGATTATTATTCGATGGCTTGTGATTACGGTCAGTTTGAAGTTTCCTATATCGAAGATGACGGAACCTTCTCCAAGGTTTCCTGCCATTCCGGTTTTGATGAAGCCAAGAAGGCGATGAAAGCCAATAACGACTATGTTGTCCGTTATGCAAAATCCTATTCGCCAAGCAAGATCGTGGCAATGAACTCCGGCCTTGCTTACTCATATCCCGGCAGAAGGAATTCCTCGATCATGAATCTTTATCAGGATCCTTCACAGAAGGACTCTTCCAAATACAAGACGACCTATGTCGCCAACCACTATGAGATGACCTATGTCGATACCTGCGGCAGTGATGTCTATGACATTGCCGGCGGCGGCAAAGGGTATATCCGGATTGTCCTGAACGGCTTTGAAGGCTACACGGACCTGGAATACACTGATCTCGTGCCAAGCAAGTTTATACGCAAGGGTATCCCGATCTGGCTGGGCGGCCGCAACACCTATGAAGGAGAAGAGGCTTTCGAAGTCAGAGTAAAGCAGAACTATTTCACACTGGAGAAAAACGGCAACTACGTGGACATGGTCTTCCATTATTTCCGTGCTTATCCGCGCTCTTCCAGCGACCGCGATTGTCTTTCCTATTCCCTGAGTGTCGATAACGGTGAGAATTATCTCAAAGCCGGTTTGACTCTTGATACAAAATATTATTCCAACGACGGCATCAACTTCTATACCGATCCTGATCTTAAATATCTGGCGGCGAAGGTTTACAACTATTATCAGTTTTTGCCGCTTCGTTCCAAAACGAGTATTTCCGCTGATTCATTCAACGGTTTCCTTAATAGCATCTATTCCAGCGGTACGGTCATGAAAAATGAAGGTTCTTCCTTCATCAATGCCCAGAATAAATACGGTTGCAATGCTTTGATCGTTTATGCGATGGCTTGCCTGGAATCAGCCTATGGCACTTCCTGGTATGCCTTGAACCGCAACAACCTTTTCGGCTGGTCGGCATACGATGACAATCCGGGCTCGGCGTCTTACTTCTCTTCCGTGGAGACCTGTGTCAACGAACAGATGGGCAGAAACCTCTACTGGTTTATGGATTACACCAATACCCGTTATTTCGGCACGGCTGTTGGCAACAAAGGTGCCGGCATCAACGTTAAATACGCCTCGGATCCTTACTGGGGCATGAAGATCGCCGCCATTGCCTATTCCATTGATAAGTATCATAACGGCAAAAACGGCAGCCTGAGCGATTACAACAAATATGCTTTGGGTTTTGTCAAAGACAACTATAACGATGTCTTGTATTCTTCCGATATCACCTGGGATCCAAACATCTACAAGGCATATACCGGAAACGATGTCTTATACACCGGCAGATTCGGTTCGCATTATCAGAAGGATCTCACGGTTGTTCTGTTACAGGAAGACAGCAACCGCTACAAGATTCAATCGACCAATCCGGTCAGCGGCGGCAGCATCGTCACCGATGACGGTGTCATCAAATATGACTGGAACAATTCGGTTGGCTATATCGATAAGCAATACGTTGTAAAACTCAATGATGTTGATATTGAGAAGCTTGAACCGGAACTTCCGCATGAGCCGATCTCGATGGCTGATTCCCTTGATTTAACTGATGGAATCCTGACGATCAGCGGCATCAGTCTGATCAGCAACATCAATATGCTTGACCAGTCCAAGGTCTCTCATAAGCTGCATATCTACGACCTGAAGGACGAAAGCGAAGTCAAGGTCATCGATTGCGATGTCGTTGATTCGCAAGGCTACAGCATTAATGACGGCTTTGACTACAAGTGGGCCGGTTTTGAGGCAAAGGTCGACTTAAAGGAAATGGACAAGAGTTCCTATATCTTCAGGATCGAGACTTCCTACGATGGAAAGAATGCCTTCACAACACTTTTGAAGTCCTACAACGATGACATTTCCTTGTTGACTTATAAAGATGAGCAGCGCGACTACAGCGTCCGTCTCAACGATTTCTATGGCTACCGCATCGAATGCGACATCGATGATCAGCTTCTTGATCATACAGCCATCAGCAAGCCTTCCAGCCGTTCTTCATTGATCACCCTGGATGAAGTGACTTATGAAGAAGGGGAAGACAGCGTCTATGCCGTCTTTGAAGGTTTAGGCATGATCTACTATCTCAACTACGATCAGTCCGTCAATATGCATGAACTCTATCTGGTCAATGATGAAACGGCGATCAAGGCCGATACGGTCACGCATGCCTGTGACTTTGACTATAAGAGTTTCTATGACTCTTCCTACAATATGGATAACATCTGCTATACGGCAAAGGTTTCCCTCAATGATCTTCAGGGTCAGTATAAGCTCATTTTGAAGGTCAACAACGGCGAATACAGTGATGTCGCCGAGATCACCAATGCCTATGAGTACAACCATAACACTTACGAGTCTGAACATCTCAAGACTTCCTTCCTGAATGATGCGATTCGTTACAGGCTGCTCATGGATGTTTCCCACAGTGAATAAAAGGAGTATTCCTTATGAAGACATTTTTTGCGAATAAACTGAACTATCTGGTGATATTGCTTCTGAGTGCCGCAATCGGCATTGTCGGATTTTTAGGATACACATATCTGAACGTTTCCAAAGACGTCGTCGTTCCGGATTTTCTCGGAAAAAACAAGAGCGAAGTCTTTGACTGGTGCGGGCAGCTTGATCCAAAGTATTCCTGCGAGATCGTCTATGAAAAAAGCCGCAGTGTTCAAAAGGATCTGGTCTTCCAGCAGTCGATAAACGCCGGTTCACCATTGAAGGATAAGATCACCATCACGATCTCTTCCGAACTCGAGCAGCCTCTGATGCTGCCGCAGCTTTACAATACCGGCAAAGAAGATATCGAGAAGTGGCAGAAAGAAAACGGCGTCGAGAACGTGACGATCGTCTATGAAAACTCTGACACCGTAAATAAAGATGCGATCATTCGTATTGAACCAAGCGAAAACATTTTTAAAGATACACCGGTTACCGTCTATATCTCTTCCGGCAGGGCAAATGCCTCGGATGACAAGATTGAAGTCAAATCCGGTGAATACACCAATCTTACTGTTTCGGCTTTTGAAAGCCAGGTCAAAGCATTAGGCCTTAAGCCGAATCACAATACCGCCAAAGATGATTACAGCACTTCTGTCACGAAGGGCAACATCGTATGGCATGGATCCGGCACCTATGAAATCGGTGAGACCATCAATTACGGTATCTGCCTGGATCAGAAGAAAGACGCATCTGTCAGTACGGATATTACTGTTACAAAAGGACAATATGTCGGCAAAACCGAAAGTGATTTCAAGAAAATCGCAACCGATCTCGGCTTGAAGCCGGTGCACCTTACGGAACGGGATGCCTACAGCGATGATGTTGCCAAAGGAAGCATTGTCACGCATGGCAACGGAACGTACGAGAAGGGAGAAGACTTTAATTACGGCTTATCCTTAGGCAAGAAAGATGGTTCTTCTTCAAGCAGCGAAATCATCGTTACCAATGGCCAGTATGTCGGTAAGACGGAAAGTGAATTTAAGACGATTGCTACGAATCTTGGCTTGAAAGCGAATCATTTATCTTCACGTGATGCCTACAGTGATGCGATCGCCAAAGGCAGTATCGTAACCCACGGCTACGGAACATATGAAAAGAATGAAGATTTCAATTACGGTCTTTCTTTAGGTAAGAAAGACGATTCCTCGACAAGTACCGTTATTAATGTCACCAATGGCCAGGCTATATTGTCAGACATGGCTATGGTGAATATGAGAAGGGTGAAAACTTCCGCTACGGTCTTTCCTTGGGAAAGAAGGACGGCGATAGTTCCTCAACGGAAATCTATATTTCTTCCGGTAAATACATTGGCAAGAGTGAAAGTGAATTTCAGACGATTGCTACCGGATTGAATCTGAAACCGAATCATAATAGTGACCGTGATGCGTATTCCGACAGCGTCGCCAAAGGTTATATCGTATGGCATGGTTCCGGCACTTATGTAAAGGACGAGACATTCAATTACGGTCTTTCCTTGGGTAAAGCTCCGGATACGACCGTGACGGTTGCCGATAAATCCGGCAGCAGCGAAGAAAGCTTCAAGTCGTATATTGTTTCGCTTGGTTTAAAAGCCGGCACCAGATCAGAAGAGTATTCAGATTCTGTTTCAGCCGGTAATCTGATCAGAAACGATACCGGATCATTCAAGAAGGGGGCTTCCGTCAACTATACGGTTTCTTTAGGAAAGAAGGAAACTCCGAGTGGAAATATCATGCGGCCGGAAAAGTATCAGGTCGGTGATACCTATGATTCAACCAAACAGAAGATGCAGTCCTATCTTTCCGTATTCACCAATGTCGAGTACATCGGTGTCACTTCAACAAAGGGCGTCGGTCGTCTGGAAAAAATCGAAGTCGGGTCTGCCGGATCGTCGTATTCTGCGGGCTCTTATCCTGTCGATACACCGATCAAAGTCTACATTGTAAATAAGCAGCAGAACTGAACTATAACGTAACAAAAACAATATACAAAAGTCTCCTCCTTTGAGATATAATTGATTTGCATAGGAGGAGATTTTTAATTATGGGAAAGACTTTCCAATCAATGGATGGCAATACTGCTGCCGCTCATTGCGCGTATGCTTTTACTGATGTAGCCGCAATCTATCCTATCACTCCGTCATCAACGATGGCTGAGGTCGTAGATTCTTGGGCTACTGCGAAAAGAAAAAATATTTTCGGTAACATTGTAAAAGTTGCGGAAATGCAATCTGAGGCCGGTGCTGCAGGTGCTGTTCATGGTACTTTGCAGGGTGGTGCTTTAGCTACTACATTTACTGCATCTCAAGGCTTATTGCTCATGATTCCGAATATGTACAAGTGGGCTGGTGAATTATTACCAGGCGTTGTACATGTCGCTGCCAGAGCTTTGGCTACAAGCGCACTTTCTATCTTCGGCGACCATGAAGATATTTACGCTGCAAGACAGACTGGTATTGCAATGCTTTGCTCGAACTCCGTTCAGGAAGCAATGGACCTCGGCGGTGTCGCACACTTAGCTGCGATCAAGGCCAGCGTTCCGTTCATGCATTTCTTCGATGGTTTCAGAACTTCTCATGAAATTCAGAAAGTCGAAGTCATGGATTATGACTATCTGAAGTCCTTACTGGATATGGATGCTGTCAAGAGATTCAAGGCTAACGCTTTGAACCCGCATGGCAACGCCGTTACCAGAGGTGGTGCTGAAAACGATGACGTCGTCTTCCAGACCAGAGAAGCTCAGAACGAACATTTCGCAAAGGTTCCTGATATCGTTGCTGATTACATGGCTAAGATCTCTGAACATACAGGAAGAGACTACAAGCCTTTCACTTACTACGGTGCTCCGGATGCTGAAAGAGTTATCGTTGCGATGGGTTCTGTCGTTGAGACGATCAAGGAAGTCATCGATGTCTTAGTCGCTAACGGCGAAAAGATCGGTGTCGTTTCTGTTCACCTTTACAGACCTTTCTCAGCTAAGTATCTTTGCGCTGTATTACCTAAGACTGTTAAAAAGATCGCGGTTCTTGACAGAACCAAGGAAATCGGTACCAGAGAACCGTTATATCTCGATGTCTTAAGTGTCCTCAAGGATTCCGGCATCAAGATCATCGGCGGCAGATACGGTATCGCTTCCAAGGATACTGCTCCGAACCAGATCAAAGCTGTCTATGATGAACTGGCAAAAGATGATCCGAAAGAAGAATTCACGATCGGTATCAATGATGATGTCACTCATCTTTCACTCGATGTTGACCCGAACTTCAAGATCAGCGGCAACTACACTTCATGCCTGTTCTGGGGCTTAGGCTCAGACGGTACTGTCGGTGCCAACAAGAACTCGGTCAAGATCATTGGCGATAACACTGACCTCTATGCGCAGGCATACTTCCAGTATGACTCCAGAAAGGCCGGCGGTGTCACAAGATCTCACCTGAGATTCGGTCCGGATCCAATCACTTCCACTTACTATGTCAACAACGCTGACTTCGTATCCTGCTCATTGGATTCATATGTTCTGAAGTATGATCTGTTATCAGGCTTGAAGGATGGCGGTACGTTCTTATTGAACACGACAATCGATCCTGAAAAGATCGAAGACTATCTGCCTAACAGAATGAAGGTTCAGCTTGCTAAGAAGCATGCGAAATTCTACATCATCAACGCTACCAAGATCTGTAACGAGATCGGTATGGGCAGAAGAACCAATACGACTTTACAGTCTGCATTCTTCGCTCTCAACGAGCAGATCATGCCTTATGACAAGGCTCTTGAACTGATGAAGGCTGCTGCTAAGAAGTCTTACGGCAAGAAGGGTGACGATGTCGTCGCTATGAACTGGAAAGCCATCGATGCCGGTAAGGCAGGTCTTGTTGAAATTCCTGTCAAGGCTGAATGGGCTGACTTACCTTCCAAGTTCGAAGTTGAAAAGACCGGCGATGCTTACTTCGATGAATTCGTACAGGGCTTCGATACCCTCAGCGGTTACGATATGCCTGTTTCCGCATTCACCAAGTACGGTGTCTTAGACGGTTCCTTCAGAAACAATGTTTCTTATGCTGAGCACAGAAACATCGCTTCTTATGTTCCGAAATGGAATCCAGCCAACTGTATCCAGTGTGGTTTCTGTTCCTTCGTATGTCCGCATGCAACGATCAGACAGTTTGCTTTAACTGAAGAAGAAATCGCAAATGCACCGATGGAATTCGAAACAATCCAGGCTATGGGCAAGGGTGCTGAAAACTACAAGTTCAGAATCCAGGTTTCTCCGGATAACTGTGTCGGTTGTGGTCTGTGTGCTGCTGAATGTCCGGGCAAGGGCGGCAACAAGGCTCTTGAAATGGTCGACGTTCACTCCTTAATGAACGAAGCTCCGTTAGCAGATTACCTGTTCAACGAAACTGAATACAAGTCAGAATTAGTCAACGATACTCCGAAGGGAACGCAGTTCTTGAAGCCTTACTTCGAAGTTCCTGGCTCATGCCCTGGCTGTGGTGAAGCTCCGTACTACAGACTGGTTTCCCAGCTGTTTGGTCCGGATATGCTGGTAGCTAACGCAACCGGCTGTTCATCCATCTACTGTGGTTCGACTCCTTCTACTCCGTTTGTCACTGACAAGAACGGCAACGGTGTTGCTTGGGCGAACTCCTTATTCGAAGACAATGCCGAGTACGGCTATGGTATGGCTTTAGCTAAGAACTACCAGAAGGCAGTCTTATTAAAGACCATGGAAGACAACCTCGACAATGTTGAACCTGAACTCAAGGCTTTACTTGAAGAATACCTGAAGATCAACGGCAACCGTGTTGAAGAAAAGAAACTCGCCGGCAAGATCGGTGAGCTGGCTGGCAAGTCTTCCTGCGAAGCTGTTCATGTATTAGCTGAACAGTGCAGAGACCTCGTCTCCGCTTCCGTATGGATCGTCGGTGGTGACGGATGGGCATATGATATCGGTTACGGCGGATTAGATCATGTCATCGCCAACAACCTGAATGTCAATATCCTCGTTCTGGATACCGAAGTTTACTCCAACACCGGTGGTCAGTCATCGAAGTCTTCTCAGGCTGCTTCTATCGCTCAGTTCGCTGCTGGCGGTAAGGCTGTCGCTAAGAAGGACCTCGGTCAGATCGCTATGAGCTATGGCCATGTCTATGTTGCTTCCGTATGTATGGGTGCTAACAGAATGCAGGCTATCAAGGCTTTGAAAGAAGCTGAAAGCTACAACGGTCCGTCTCTGATCATTGCTTACTGTCCGTGTGAACTGCACGGAATCAAGGGTGGTCTGTCAAAACAGCAGCTCGTTCAGAAGCAGGCTGTTGAATGTGGCTATGTCACATTGTACAGATACGATCCGCGTAACGAATCTCCTCTCACGATCGATTACAAGACTCCTGATTTCGACAAGTTCCAGGATTTCCTGATGGACGAAGCCAGATACAATAACCTGATCAAGGTCAACCCAGACAAGGCTCAGGAATTGTACGAAAAGGCTAAGAACGACGCAAAGAGAAGATTTGCAAACCTCGAAGCAAGAGCTAAATAATCCAAAAAGTACCGGCTGTCAAAGGCCGGTACTTCTTTTTTTATGAGAAAAAATTTATTCGAAAATCAGCTATACTATTTGTATGAAAGTCGAAGATTTTCTCAAACAGAATAAGATCGAACAAGAGATCGATGCTGTCTATCCGATCAAGAAAGTCAGGATCGATGAAGACAGCGTCTTACTGTATCTGGAAGATGAAAAGATCCGCATTTCGGATGAAGCATACTTCAGCTACGGAATCAAAAATCTGAAGGGTCTGGATGAAGAACTTTATCAGAAACTCAAGGATGATGAAACGCTGTTTAAGGCCTATAAGAGCTGTCTGCGCAAGCTTTCCATGAAGGATCATACCGTAAAGCAGATCAGAGATTTCCTCTCTTTAAAACAGTTAAAAAAGGAAGATTGTGCATCCATCATTGCGAAGCTGGAAAGCTATGGTTTACTGGATGATGAGAAGTACTGTATCTCCAAGATCGACTATTATGCCAATACTTCGCTTTCTGCAAAGAAGATCCGCCAGAAACTGCTTCAGGCAGGAGTCAGTGAACAGCTGATCAGCAAACATTTAAAAAGTGATGAAAAAGCGGAATACGATAAAGTGCTGGCTTTGGCCGAAAAGTATGACCGAAGCATCAGAAACAAGTCTTCGGCAATGAAAAAACAGGCCATCATTTCAAAGCTTGTAGCAGCCGGTTTCTCTTACGAGCTTGTGAATCGGGCCGTGCAATCCCTAGGTGTCCGAAGCGAAAATGAGTTAGAATTATTGAAAAGAGAATACGACAAGGCCTTTGTGCGTTACGCAAAGAAATACGAGGGGCACGACTTGAAACAGCGCGTCCTTGCTTCACTTATGCAGAAGGGCTTTGATTATGATGAGATAAAAGAATTACTGGAGGAAGAAAATGGGAAAGAAAGTTAAAGATTTCAATGAAGGTGAACGGGTCAATACGACTTTGCTGATCTCACAGATACTCAGGGGAACGACGAATTCCGGATCACCGTATCTGACATTGACACTTCAGGATTCTACGAAGTCGATCGAAGCAAAACTCTGGGATATTAAACCGGAACTGGAAAAACAGCTGGAAGTCGGCAAGGTCTATGATTTTGATATCGAAGTGATTAAATATAAAAACAATCTGCAGGCCAAGGTCTTGAAGGTTCTGCCGGTTCCGCAGTCAGGAATCGATATGGAAGAGTTCGTCTTCAAATCACCGGTCTCCAAAGACACCCTCAGGACAAATATTCAGGAAGGGATCAATATGATCTCCAACGAAAAGATCGCCAAGATCGTTTCGGGTATTCTGAATTTTTACGCCAACAGCGTCTATGAGTATCCGGCAGCGGCCAAGATCCACCACAATTTCATCGGCGGTCTGGCAACCCATACGTCCGGCATGATCAAGGTGGCGGCTGCCTTATGTTCGATCTATCCTTCTTTGGATAAAGACTATCTGATCGCCGGGGTCATCATTCATGATCTTGGCAAGATCGAAGAACTCTCTTCACCGGTCGTTACCGAATACACCAAGGCCGGAAAGCTTTTGGGTCATATCTCGATCATCGACGCCAGACTTCTTCAGGTAGGAAAGGATCTGGGATTAGAGGACAGCGAGGAGCTTTTGCTGTTAAGACACATGGCTTTATCCCATCATGGACAGATGGAATACGGATCCCCGGTTCGTCCGGAGACTCTGGAAGCCGAGATACTGAACCTGGTCGATAATATCGATGCCAGGATCAACACGATCGACAAGGCCTTATCGGAGATCAAGGAAGGGGAATTCACACCTAAGATCTTCGCTTTGGAAAACCGCGTCTTCTATAAGCATAAATAGTCAAAAAAGGCTTGAAATAAGCCTTTTCTTTATACTATAATAGTAGAGCTGTGGAAGGAGAGCAACTGCTCCGTAACGACCACAAGCCACAAAAAGGAGGAATTATGGCTAAGAAAAAAGTTGCAAAAGTTTGTAAGTTAAACTTCATGGCTGGTCAGGCTAAACCGGGTCCGGCTCTGGCATCTGCAGGTATTAACATGCCTCAGTTCTGCACACAGTTCAATGATCAGACAAAAGACAGAATGGGCGATATCGTCCCTGTCATCATTACTGCGTATGAAGACAAATCATTTGATTTCGTTCTGAAGACGACTCCGGCTGCATTCTTATTAAAGAAGGCTGCTGGCGTTCAGAAAGCTTCCGGTACACCGAACAGCGTTAAGGCTGGCAAGATCACGACCGCTCAGTTAAGAGAGATCGCTGAATACAAGATGCCGGATCTCAATGCCAACGATGTTGAAGCTGCTATGAGAATCATCGCCGGTACGGCAAAGAATATGGGAATCGAGGTAGTTGACTAATGAAACGTTCTAAGAAATATAACAACGCGAAAGCCCTCTTCGACAGCAACAAGAAGTATTCCGCTCTTGAAGCTTGCGATCTGGCTAAGAAGACTACTCTTGTCAATTACGATGCTACGATCAGAGCTTCTTTCAAGCTCAATGTTGACCCGCGTCAGGCTGATCAGCAGATCCGTGGTGCTATCGTCTTACCGAACGGTACTGGCAGATCTCAGAAAGTATTAGTCGTCACTCAGGGTGCCAAGATGGAAGAAGCAAAGGCAGCCGGCGCTGACTTTGTCGGCGATAAGGAAATCCTTGAAAAGGTCAAGGGCGGCTGGTTTGACTTTGATGTCATCGTCGCTACTCCGGATATGATGGGTGAACTTGGTAAGTTAGGTAAGCTCTTAGGTCCTAAAGGCTTAATGCCGAACCCTAAGACCGGTACTGTTACCATGAACATCGCTCAGGCAGTCGAAGAGATCAAGAAAGGTAAAGTTACTTACCGTGTTGACAAGGAAGGCAATATCAACTGCTTAGTTGGCAAGTCATCCTTCGATACCGAAAAGCTGGCTGAAAACTTCAATACTCTCCTCAATGTCATCATTAAGGCAAGACCTGCTGCTGTAAAGGGCGTCTACATTCAGTCCTGCACAGTTTCCAGCAACATGGGTCCTGGAATCAAAGTCGACACAACTTTATAAACGGAAAACAGAGGCTTCAAGCCTCTTTTCTTTTGTCTTTCTTGTGCTATAATTTTAGAGTACGTAAAGAAGAGTAGTACCTGAGGCTGCTGTCTAAGAGAATGGATCATAATGGTGCAAGATCCTGTCAGTCAATCAGCGAATTCACTTCTCAAGTTGGACCAATACTCCACGTGTGATCCGCGTTAAGGATATGAGTGAAAAATAAGGTGGTACCGCGCATCTGCGCCCTTGAGCCGCCTTTTTTATTTTAGGAGGGTTTTATTTATGTTGGATCTAGAAGCGCTTAAAAATGAAGCTTTAGACGCCGTTGCAAAGGCTGACAGCAAGACTTTGGAAGAATTGAGGATCGAATATCTTTCCAAGAAGGGTAAGATCCAGTCGCTGATGGCACAGATGAGAGAATTGCCGCCGGAAGAGAAGCCGAAATTCGGTCAGATGGTCAACGATCTGAAGAATGCCGTATCTTCCGCCATGGATGAGAAAAAGGCACAGCTGGAAGAAGCGTTGATGAATGTGAAGCTTCTTTCGGAAAAAGTGGATATCACGCTTGACGCCTATACACCGAAGCAGGGAACACTTCATCCTTTGACACTGGTTCAAAAGGAGATCGACCGGAACTGGAAAGTGATCTCTACAACTTCACAAAAGCCAATACACCGGAAGGACATCCGGCCAGAGACATGCAGGATACATTCTATGTCGATCCGACCCATCTGCTCAGATCGCAGACCACAGCCATTCAGATGCGTGTACTGGAGCAGCAGGCGAATGATCTGCCGATCAAGGTCATCTGCCCGGGCAAAGTCTATCGCCGTGATGATGACGATGCGACCCAGTCCCATCAGTTTACGCAATGTGAAGGCTTGGTTATCGGCAGAGATGTTCTCCAAGGATGCCAAGATCCGTTTCAGACCTTCCTATTTCCCATTTACCGAACCTTCCTTTGAAGTCGATATGACCTGTCATATCTGTCATGGCAAGGGATGTCCGACCTGTAAGGGGACCGGCTGGATCGAGATCTTAGGCTCCGGCATGGTTCACCCGAACGTTCTGGAGATGGCCGGCATTGATTCAAAGATCTATACCGGTTTTGCCTTTGGCGTCGGCATCGAAAGAGTTGCCATGTTGAAATACGGAATCACCGATATCCGTGATCTGTATACCAATGATGTCCGTTTCCTTGACGGATTCAAGCGATAGGAGGAGAAGACCATGAAGTTAAGTTTAAACTGGTTAAGTGATTTTATCGACCTTAGTGGTCTTACAACAGAACAGATCGTCGACCAGATGGTCAAGTGCGGTTTTGAAGTTGAATCAATTGAAAAGATGTCGGAAGGTACCAACCTTGTCGTCGGCAAAGTCCTGGAATGCACGGATCATCCGGATTCCGATCATCTTCATCTGACCAAGACCGATATCGGTTCGGAAGTTCTCGATATCGTCTGCGGTGCCCCTAACTGCCGTGCCGGATTGAAAGTCATCGTCGCCAAAGTCGGTGCTCAGCTTCCGGGCGGGGAAATCAAGGCCGGCGTCATCCATGGTCAGGCCAGCAACGGCATGCTTTGTTCCTTGAAGGAACTCGGCATCAGCAATGATCTTTTACCGGAGAATTCGCCGAGCCTAAACGGCATCGAAGAACTCGATGATCGTTTCGAAGTCGGTGATACAGATATCTTAAAGAAGCTCGGTTATGACGATACGATCCTGGATGTATCGATCTATGCCAACCGTCCGGACTGCCTTTCCATGTATGCCATGACCTCGCTTTCTGCCAACTGCCCGCACTTCTTAGCCAAGGTCGTCAATCATGTCACCATCAAGGAATCACCGGAATGGATGAAGGCACATCTCAGAGCCAATGGCGTCAAGTGCATCAACAACCTGGTCGATATTTCCAACTACGTCATGCTGGAAACCGGTCAGCCTTTGCACTTCTATGATCTCGCCAGCAATCCTGCCAAAGAGATCACGGTAAGAGATGACTATGAGGGCACGTATACGGCACTCGATGGCATCGACTACAAGATCGAAAAGGGCGATCTGATGATCACCTCCGAAGGCAAGCCGATCGGCATTGCCGGTATTATGGGCGGCGACAACACCAAGATCCTTGATACGACAAAAGGTTTGATCATCGAAGCCGCATTATTTGATCATGCACAGATCAGACGCACCTCCAACCGTTTAGGTTTACAAACCGAAGCGGCTGCCAGATTTGCCAAGGGTCTGGAGCCGATGGCTCAGAACAAGGCTGTTGATCGTGCAGTTCAGCTTCTGATCGATCTGGCGGATGCGAGTGATATTGAAGAGACGGTTGAATATGGCAAGGCCGATTACGAACCATACGAGATTTGCGAATCTTTGAGCCACCTCAATGCTTTGATCGGCAAAGAGTATACGATGGATGAAGCAGTTTCCGTTATGAAACGTCTGGGCTTTGAATGCCGCGTTGAAAACGATTGCTTCATCACCAAGATCCCATCGCATCGTGCAAGCGATCTGAAGATCCCGGAGGACATCGATGAAGAGATCGTCCGTCTGACCGATTTTGATGATCTGGTATCAACACTTCCTCTGATGCCGCAGACTGTTGGCAAGCTCACCAACATTCAGAATATCCGCCGTGTCATCCGTGATTTGTTGATCAAGCACGGTCTGTATGACACCGTTAACTACACACTGGTCTCTTCCAAGTACATTGAAGAGTCTCTGCTGCCGTCTGGTGATGCTGTCGAGATGATCTCGCCGCTTTCCGATGCGAGAAGATACATCCGTACTTCCATCATGAACTCCTTACTGGAGACCTTGTCCTACAACCTGGATCACAACAATGCCGACTTAGGTCTGTTTGAGATCTCCAAGATCTATTCTTCCAATGGTGAAGAAGAGAGACTGGGCATCGTCATGGAAGGTAACTTCATGGATGACAAGCTCAAGCACATCTCTATGAAGACAGATTTCTATGTCATCAAGGGCCTGATATTACAGCTGCTTTCCAGCCTCGGCTTTGAAATGGGCAGAGTTTCCATCAAGGAAAACACCCTGGATACCAAGCACTTCCATCCTTACCAGTCTGCTGTACTGATGATGGACAACAAAGTACTGGCGATCTTCGGCAAGCTGCATCCGGCATACTTGAAGACCATGAAGCTGGAAGATGTCTACTATGGTGAGATCATGCTGGATGTATTGGCACAGGCGACACCGGCAAAAGTCAAAGCACCTGTCTTAAGCAAGTATCCGTCAGTTTCCCGTGATATTTCTCTCATGGTGAAAGAAGACGTCAAGGCTGCTGATATGATCGCTTTGATCAAGAAGTCGGGCGGACGCATCGTCAAGAAGAGTGAAGTCTTCGATGTCTACCAGGGCGAACACATTGAGAAAGGCTATAAGTCTGTCTCTTTGAAGATCGTCTATGAAGACAACGAAAAGACATTAAAGACGGAAGATGTCAACAACATCCACAACAAGGTTCTCAACGACCTGCTTTCCCGTTTTGAGGCAACACAGCGATAAATCAAGAAAGAGGGGTATAATGAAGTCATGATCTACACATGCACGACCAATCCATCTCTCGATTACTACATCACCATACCCGAATTAAAAGCGGGAAAAGATACCAGGAGCGATCTGGAAATGTTTGATGCCGGCGGCAAAGGCGTCAACGTTTCCATCGTTCTCAACAATTTCCGCATTCCGTCGGTCTGTATGGGTTTTCTTGGCGGTTTTACCAAGGATTACTACCTGAGTTTCATCGCCAACTATCCGAATATTCAGCCTTTATTTACGACGATCGCTGACAATACCAGAATCAATGTAAAGATTATGGATGCCAAAAGCGAGACCAGCATCAATGCCAAGGGTCCGCATATCACAGACAGCGAATTCCAGCGTTTCAAATCCAGGCTGAACAACATCTACACGGATGATATCTTCATCCTTTCCGGCAACATCGAAGTTGAGATCAAGGACAGGATGATCGCTTTAGTCCACGAACTATGTGAAGACGGCGTCAAAGTACTGCTGGATACCGACAAGGACATCATTGATGCCTGCCGGGACTGCAAGCTCTTTGCCGTCAAGCTCAATGACCGCAATACGACAAAGGACATCATGAAAGAAGCCAAGGAATACCTGGAAGGCGGTGTTGAAAACATCCTGTACAGCGCCCCGGGCAAGCCATCCCTTGTCTTCTGTAAGGATAAGACGCTGCGCTGCGAAAACCTGGCCGATTCTCTGGTCAATACGACCGGTTCGGCAGACTCCATGGTTGCCGGCTTCCTGTATGGCGTCATCCATGGCGCTGATCTGGACGAATCCTTCCGTTATGCCAATGCCGCATCCCTTGCCACCTGCATGTCCAATGACTTAGGTTCCAAGGAGAAGATCGAAGAACTCTTCGATACGATCGAGGTGAAGGAAGTCTGATGAAAAAACTGCTTATTGTTTTTCTGCTTCTTATAGCACTCTGCGGCTGCGGTCCAAAGGAAGAAGTGCCGGACGTAAACTACACCTATGAAATCGTATCGGATAAAGTCGATATGTCGGGTTATGCCGGCGTCTCTTCGACGGATCATCCTTTCCGCATCATCAAGTGTCAGGAACTGTTCAATACGATCGATAAAGAGTCTTCGGGCATCTTCTATCTGGGACGTGACAACTGCAACTGCTGTCAGAAAGTCTGCCGTTATCTGAGTGAAGTCGGCAAAGAACTCGGTGTGACGATCTATTACATCGATGTCTATAATACCGATGACACTCTGACGGAAAAGGAGACACAGGACAAGCTCTTCAATTATATGTATGAGATCCTGGGCCACGATGATGAAGGCAATAAGACCTTGCTGACACCGCAGGTTTTCTCGGTTGTCAACGGCAAGTTCTATGGTTCGCAGATCTGTTTCGACAACTATAAACTCGATGATGTGCCAAGCACTTCACAGATTGAAAAATTCAAAGATTCCTATCGGAAAATCATGAAACCATTTACTGAGTAAATGGTTTTTCTTACCATAAATCTTTGATTCAAGTCAAGACTGGTAATGAGTCAGGTAAATGCATATAATGAAATTACCTAGTGGGACACAATGAAATTCCTACACTATATTTACGGACTATCGGACGTTAGCTGCTGGTGTTGAAGACCTAAAACAGGGATCCTGAAGGCAGCTATAGATGGCCCACCTTTTGAGAAGAGGGAAATTTCTCACCCATTAGGTCTGAATAGACAAATACGTTCGTTTCATATAGAATTTATTAAGTAAGGACGGTGAAAATATGAATTTTTGGATGTCGGTTTTATATTTTGTTGTCGGTGCTTTAGTTGGTGCTGTCGCTGCTTACTTCCTCACAAGAAAGAATTTTGAAAAGCAGCTGAAAGAAAACCCACCGATTAACGAAAAGATGATCCGTGCCATGTATGCACAGATGGGCAGAAAGCCTTCTGAAGCACAGATCCGCGCGATCATGAAATCCATGGGTCAATAAGCAGATAAAATTCCGGACGCAAGTTCGGTTTTTTTATGTTTTCACATAATCTCACATTTTTCTGTGAAAGTATTCTTCCTTTCTTAAAATAAAATGAAATCAGGTATGAAATTACAAGATATCAAAGATCCTTCGTTTCTGAAACAGATGGATATCAAAGAGCTCAAAGAGCTATCCTCTCAAATCAGAACTTTTTTATTGGAAAACATTGCCAAAAACGGTGGCCATCTTTCCAGCAATCTCGGTGTCGTTGAACTGACGATTGCCTTGCATTACTGTTTTGATGCGCCGAAAGACAAGATCTTTTTTGACGTCGGCCATCAATCCTACACACACAAGATTCTAACCGGTAGGGCAAATGAAATGTCGACCTTGCGGCAGTATGGCGGCCTTTCCGGCTTCCAGAAGAGAAGCGAGAGCGTATACGACTGTTTTGAAGCAGGACACTCTTCTACGTCTTTGCCGTTTGCCTTAGGCATGGCAGCTGCCAGAGACCTCAATCGGGATAATTATTACATTGTTCCGGTCATTGGCGATGGTGCCTTGTCGTCGGGTTTATCTTTGGAGACATTAAATCAGATCGGCTATCAGAAACATAAGATGATCATTGTCTTCAATGACAACAATATGTCGATCTCCAATAATGTCGGCGTCTTAAGTTCAAGCATCTCCAGACTGCGCAATTCCAAAGGCTACAACAGTCTGAAGGACAACGTAAAGAACGTCATCAAAAAAGGCAAGAATGGTGAAGCCATCATTCAGGGCATTCACGACATCAAGGAAAAGATCAAGGAGCCGATCGTTGATTCCGG
>ONXX01000071.1 GCA_900321955.1 uncultured Bacillota bacterium
TCATAGGCGATCTTCGGATCGGCACCATGGGCAATAAAGACATCAATGATGTAACGGATGTAAGGATCTTTGATGCGAGTCGTCAGTTTGGCATCCGAGAATGTACCGGCACCGCCTTCACCGAACTGAACGTTGGAAGAGGTATTCAGGATCCCTTTTTCAAAGAACAAGGTCACATCCTTTTCTCTTTCCTTGATGCGTTTTCCTTTTTCAAAGACCAAAACTTTATAACCGGCCTTCATTAAACGGTAAGCCGAAAAAATACCGCTTGGTCCATATCCGGCGATGATGACCGTTTCATTTCTTTCCTTGTATTCCACTTCCAGGTTTTCTTCTTCAAACAGAGAAACATCCTTTCCCAGATACTTTCTTTCATTGTCGATTTCAACCAATATGGAATACACATAAAAAGGCTGCTTTCGAGCGTCCAGTGATTTCTTATAGATCCTGTAAGATCTGATCTTGTGGCGCAATCGCTTTTCAAGCAGCGTTTTCAGTCTGGATTCATCTTCTTCAGGCCTTAGCTTGATTCCTTTTACCAGTAACATCAATAGAACTTTCTGATCGAATAGGCATCGTTGACCATCTTCATAAAGTTATTCAGATATGAACGGGTCATCGACAATAACAATGTTTTATCTTTGCGGGTATTCATAAAGATATCCTTGAGTCCGTCAAAAGCTGCCCTGGCATAGGCATGCGACAGGATATCTCTTTCTTCTTTGCGGTCCGGAATGGTATAGGTCTGGGAGATCAGATCCCGCATAGTGTTTTCAAACCAGTCACGCATCTTCTGATTGAGGTTTTCATCATTCAAGAGGATCTTGAACTCTTCCTCTTTCTCAAAAAAGAGTTCCACCAGCAAGCCGGAAAGCTGATCCATCATCTTCTCCAGTTGGATCGGATCGGTCGTCATATTGAAGACCCTTGGTTCCTTGGACAAAGCATTCAATTTCAAAGAGTTGAAGATCTTCTCAATGCGCTCTGAGACATCGGAAATGATGTGAGCGTTGAGATCGTCCTTGTCTTTAAAATAGCGATAGATATTGCCTACCGTAATTCCGGCTTTTTCGGCAATCGTGCGCATCGAGGCGTTTTCATAGCCCTTTTCTCGAAATTCGGATCTTGCCGCATCCAATATTGCCTGTCTGGTTGTTTCCTTCAGCATCTGTGCCATAATTAGTAAACCTCTGTTTATTTAATTTTAGCACAAAAAGAAAAGCAGGTTGAACCCCTGCTTATTCCCTGTTATTTTCTTAAACCTAACTTGGAAACCAGATCTCTGTAACGGTTGACGTCTTCTCTCTTGAGATAGTCCATCAGGCTCTTTCTCTTACCGACCATCATCAGCAGACCTCTGTTGGAATGGAAATCCTTCTTGTTAGACTGCATGTGAACAGTGAGCTTGTTGATGGTAGCAGTCAGTAATGCGACCTGGACTTCAACGGAACCAGTGTCACCTTCGAATCTGGCATACTCCTTGACGATTTGTGCCTTTTCAGCTTTTGATAACATTTCTTTTTCTCCTTTTTTTCTATTTCGATTGTAACCGAGCATAGATCCGGAGTAGGTCTAAACTCAGCAACAATGCCTAATCAATATATCACGGATCCAATCTCTTTTCAAGGAAAAAAGCCTTATTTATCGCTTACTTTCTTTGTTTTTTTCCGGGCGGGAACGGCCAAAGGTCTTGGTATATAAAGCGATCTTTTTAGCGATCTGCTTATCAGCTTCTTCCGGCAGGAGACGCCACTTCCAGTTGTTGAGCGTTCCCGGCGCATTGATGGTCGCCTCTTTGCCCAAGCCAAGGTAATCCTGCATCTGGCAGACGAACAGATAGGCACAAGAAGCCATGCCTCCGCGGATGAATCCGAAGTTATAGCCTTCTTCTTCATTCAGACCGAAATAGCGTTTGGCATAAGCGAGGTCTTTGGCTTTGGCCTGTTTGAGCCAACCCATGACCGGAATGTTGTCGTGCGTCGCGATATAGCAGACGCAGTTACTGTCCTGATTGTGCGGAGAATGCGAGGACTTTCCTTCAGGATCCATGGAGAATTCCAGGACACGCATGCCCGGGAATGTGGACTCTTTCAACAGGTCGATGAGACCGGGCGAAGATTCGCCAAGGTCTTCGGCAATGAATTCGATATTGGAGAACCAGTCACGCAGCACAGCGACAAAATCGATGCCCGGGCCTTTTTCCCAATGACCGTTCTTGGCGGTCGTTTCCCCATAAGGAACGGACCAGTATTCCGCAAATCCGCGGAAATGGTCGATGCGGATGACATCGAAGAAAGAAGAAACTCCGGCAACACGATCGATCCACCATTTATAGCCGGTCGATTTCATGTAGTTCCAGTCATAGAGCGGATTTCCCCATAATTGTCCGTCTTTCGAGAAATAATCCGGCGGTACACCGGCCACGTTTTCCGGAACTTTGGTATTCTCATTGAGCTGAAACTGCTTGGAATCGCTCCAGACATCGCAAGAATCCATCGCCACATAGATCGGCAAGTCACCGATGATCTTGATGCCCTTTTTGTTGGCATATTCTTTCAAAGCGCTGTATTGCTTGAAGAAGAGATATTGGATGAAGGAATAGAATGTGATGTCTTCTTTCAGTCTTTCTTTATACATGAACACGGCTTCCGGCTTGTGCTGGCGGATCAGAGGATCCGGCCATTCCAGCCAGGAGGCCATATTGAAGTGTTTCTTTACCGCCATGAACAAGGCATAGTCTTCCAGCCAGCCTTTGTTCTTGCTGATGAATTCCTTGAATTCTTCTGCATAAAGCTCTTCCCCCTTTTCATATGCTTTATGAAGGAGAAGATAACGCGTCTCATAAAGATGACCGTAATCGACATATCGGCTATCCTTGACTTCAAGATCTTTCAGATCTTTCTTTTCAAGCAGATGATCTTTTACGAGCAGATCGAGATCGATGAAATACGGATTTCCGGCGAAAGAAGAAAACGACTGGTATGGCGAATCGCCATAGCTTGTCGGACCGATCGGAAGGACTTGCCAGTAAGTCTGGTCCGCTTTCACAAGGAAATCGACAAATCGGTATGCCTCCTTGCCCAAAGTCCCGATACCGTACTTTGACGGCAGCGAGAAGATCGGCAAAAGAATACCTGCACTTCTAGTTCTTGACATATTTACCCCTCAGATTTCACTATAATTATTTTAGCGCAAAAGTTAAAATAGAATTGAAGATTATCAGAAAAACAATGGAGGCATCTTGCCATGAAAAAATTGGTTTTTGTTGTCATTGTCTTACTTCTTCTTTCTGGATGTTCGGCAAAAAAGCAGATCGATGAGACCGATGACAACTACAGGGTATTTTATGAGATCTTTGTCGGTTCGTTTTCCGACAGCAACGGAGACGGGATCGGGGATCTCAGGGGCATTATCGACCGTCTGGATTATCTCAATGACGGAAACGCTCTTTCCAAGGACTCTCTCGGGATACAGGGGATCTGGCTTACACCGATCTTTTATTCCCCTTCCTATCATAAGTATGATGTCATCGACTATTACCGCATCGATCCGTCTTTCGGCGCACAAAGCGACCTTGAAGAACTTATTGAAGAATGTCATAAACGAAATGTGCTTGTGATCCTCGATATGGCTTTCAATCATACTTCATCTCAAAACGAATGGTTTCATGAATTCGTAAAAGCTCACCAAAACAATGACGTTTCCAACAAATTCTATGATTTTTACACTTATGCATACAAAGACAGCAACACTTCCGGAAGATCGTTCTGTGATATCGAATGGACCGATCAGAACTATGAATGTAATTTCTCCTATGATATGCCGGAATTGAACTTCGACAATCCGGAAGTCAGAGAAGAGATCTTGAATATCTCCAGGTTCTATCTTGACAAAGGCGTCGACGGTTTCCGTCTTGATGCCGCGAAATATCTTTATCTGAATGATACGAATGCCACGGAAGGTTTCTGGAAATGGTATACGGATGAACTGAAAAAGATCAAAGAAGATGTTTATCTCGTCGGTGAAGTCTGGAGCGGAGAATCTGAGGTCAATGAATACATCAAAGTAATGAATTGTTTCAATTTCACAATGTCGCAAAACGAAGGAATGATAGCCAATACCGTGAAAAGCGGTGATATCGATCGGTTTGCAGCATATGTTGAAAACTATCAGGATACTTTAAAAAACATAAATGGCCGCTCCATGCCTATCCCCTTCATATCCAATCACGATATGGATCGATCCGCCGGATATCTGAACGTTCAAAACGGACAGGCTCATCTAGCTGCTGATCTGCTTCTGCTTTCACCCGGTTCCCCTTTCATATATTACGGCGAAGAGATCGGCATGAAAGGTTCCAGGGGCGGTGCCAATACCGACGCCAACCGACGTCTGAAGATGCTTTGGGGAGATCAGGATACGATCAGCGATCCGGAAGGCAGTACTTACGAACCGAAGAATCAGATCAATGGTACGGTCGCCGATCAGCTGAAAGATGAAAACAGCCTTCTGGCAAACTACAGGAATCTGATCTCTTTACGGAAAAAGTATCCTGCGATCGCCAGAGGCGATTACAAAAAGCTTTCGTTTGATCAGCCTTCTCTTGGCGGATTTTCCGTTGAATACGAAGATCAAACTTTATATATCGTACACAATTGTTCCGATGAAGAGATCAGGATAGAAACGGAAACATTCAAAAAATTGCTGGAGGATGCAGGATTTGATAAAGCGACATTCAAGAACAAAGAGTTCATCATAGGACCGTATACATCTGCGATCTTACAATGATCATTGCACTTGCGATTTCATTGTTTAAGAAACAATCGTCAAAAAAGCTATACGAAGATGTATAGCTTTTTGAATGGATTTGCTTTGTTGTAATAAGTCAGCCTTTCACAGCTCCGGACATTCCTTCTACATAGAAACGCTGCATATAGATGAACAAGATAGCGATCGGGATCGAAATGACCACGGCACCGGCTGCAAAGCATGTATACCATTGATAGATGTATTCTTTCTGCAGCATGTTCCAAAGACCGATCGCAACGGTAAATTGATCTGCATTGGCTCTGCAGATGACTTTCGCAAATACGAAGTCGACCCACGGAGCAATGAAAGAAGTCATGACCGTATAAATGACGATTGGTTTGGAAAGAGGCATCGTGATGCGCGTGAATACCTGCCATTGCGTAGCACCATCCATGACCGCAGCTTCATCGATCGATCTCGGGATAGTATCAAAGAAGCCTTTTGCGATCTGGAATCCCAGGCCTGTACATGCCGAATAAACGATGATCAGACCGATCCTGATCATGGAACCTTCAGTCAGACCCATTGCTTTCAGGATGAAGTACTGAGCGACCATGGCCATAAATCCCGGGAACAAGCCAAGGATCATGGCGATATTCATATAAGGCCGACGGAACGCAAAACGCATCCGGCTCAGAGAATATGATACCGAAAGAACGAAGAACGTAGAGAAGAAACAAGTGAATATCGCAATGATGAACGTATTCATGAACATCTTCGGAAAATTCAGAACGTTTCGATCAGTAAACAGCTTGATATAGTTGTTGAACGTATATCCTTGAGGAAGGAACGTATTGGTATAAGCACCTGGTTCAGCTCTGAAACTGGTCAAAACGATCCAGAAGATCGGAAGGATCCAGATCACGGCTAAGATCGCCAGCAGCAAATGAACAAGGAAATTGACCAGCCTTCGTCTTGGACTGAGTTGATTCTTTGCAACTTCATTCATTACATGAACGCCTCCTCATTCTTATAAGAACCGGAATTACGGTATGTGACCAAAGTAACGATCGTAAGGATAACGAATGTCATAATGCCGATGACGGCTCCGAGGTTGTAGTACTGTTGATCGACGGTCAGTTTGTATAACCATGTGACAAGCAAGTCAGTCTGGCCGGCTGTATCACCGACATAGGTCGGTCCGCCGCCGGAAAGCAGGTATATGACACCGAAATTATTGATGTTTCCGACAAAGCTGGAGATCAGATACGGGGTCGTAACAAACAGCATATAAGGCAAAGTGATCTTGAAGAAGATCTTTACCGGTCCTGCTCCATCCATCTTTGCTGCTTCATACAGCTCTGCAGGGATGTTCTGCAGTATGCCGGTGATCTGGAGCATTGTATATGGGATACCGATCCAGATATTGATCACAATGATCGTGACCCTTGCCCACATCGCATTCTGCCAGAACGGCAGCGGCGAAGTGATCAGCCCCAGATTCTGCAAAAGAACATTTACTGCTCCGGAAGGCTGCAACATGATGTTCATGATCATCAATGTGACAAATTGTGGGACCGCTATCGAAAGAATGAAACAGAAACGCCAGAAACCCTTCCATTTCGTATCTTTCCTATTGATGACCATAGCAAGTATCATACCCAGGATATAGTTTAAGAACGTCGCAAAGATCGCCCAGACGATGGTCCAGCCTAAGACATGCCAGAACTGTCGGCCGATGTTTCCGTTCATGTTCAGAACACGTTGGAACTGATGCAGACCATCCCAGTCAAAAAGCATCAGATGCTCGTCTTCTTTCGAATAGGTCGTAAAAGCCATCGAGATCATATAGACAAGCGGGACGATATTGAATATCAGAATGCCCAAACAGGGCAGTGTCATCAAAGTGATATGCAGGTTTTTGTCAAACAGAGAAATGATATCTTCTTTGAATGTCGGAA
>ONXX01000077.1 GCA_900321955.1 uncultured Bacillota bacterium
AAGGCATACTTGCGGCGGATGACCTCAGAGAAATCGTTGTTGTAGAAACCGCCGTCACCGACGTAGACGCCGGAGAAGGTGCCGCGTACATAGGAAGCATTGACGCCGGCCGCCAGCTCCAGGCAGGCGATGCCGTCGGAGATCGCATCGACGCCGAAAGGCACTTTGATTTCCGATTTGAGATTGCCGATGACGTAGGCCATGGCGGCAACCGTATTGCGGTCCATGTTGCGCTGATAAGGGAAGGAGAATTCATTGGAGAAGATGATGCCGTCAACGCCGCCGTCCTGTAAAGCGTGTAAATCTTTTCTGGCATCTTCCACCACATCTTCCATATTCATGCCGTACTTCCACATCGGATCGCCCGGCAGGGGATCCAGGTGCAGCATGGCAATGATCGGTTTTTTTACCTGAAACAGTTCTTCAATCCAAAGCATAGTCATTTTCCTCTTTTTCTAGTAATCGAACTGGCGATAGTAGCGGCGGATGGAGAGCGGATGTCTTAAGAAGAGTTCCATATAGGCATCGACTCTGGCGTTGACGCTGCGCATGACATGATGGGAGATCGAGCCGCGGAATTCAGGTGATATGCCTTTTAATTCAAATTCCTTGGTGTCGATGATCGTGTAATTGCTGTTGACTTTCGGTAAGAAGCGGGCAACGCGTTCTGCTAAAGGACGCTGTTCGTCTTCCCCGATAAAGAGAGTGACCGGTGTGTCGGCAACGATGATCTCCTGCATGCCGTGGAAGAATTCCGGTGCTGAGATGGATTTGGTGCGTATCCACATCTGTTCCTCCCAGTAGCACATCGCATAGGAGTAGGTGGCTCCATACTGGTTGCCGCAGCCGATGAAGTAGTGCGGCAGATCCGGATGTTCCTTCAAGAAGGCACATTTCTTCTGGGCGTAGTCGTAGGCCCAGGCGTCAGCCTCTTTCTCTACGTCGATCAGGGCATTTGCCAGAGAGGTTTCCATCTCTTGGTTGTAGCGCTCGTATTCCGGGAATTCGCCGTTCTTGTACATCAGGTAATTGGCGACCATATAGAATTTGAGCTGTTCATTCATCTTGTAAAGGACGAGGTAGTCCTGGTATTCCGGTCTGGTGAGGGTGGAATCCGGCGTGTCGATAAAGGCGAAGACCCTGGCACCCATCTCTTTGACTTTTTTGACCAGTTCCACCATCTCCTTGGTGTTGCCGGAAACGGAGGAATAGATCAAAACAGAGTTGGCAGTGAACTTCTTATTGCCGGTGGTGAGAAATTCTGCGGCATTGTCGACGTAGACCGGCAGGGAGGATTTTCCCCGCATGTAGACTTCCACCTGCATGGCACTTGCCCAGGTACCGCCGATGCCCATGAAGAAGATCGAATCAAAATCGTTTTCCCAGATCTGATCGATGATCTTTTCGATCTGCGGCCGCAAAGCCAGGGCGCCGTTGATCGAAGAACGGGTCCATTCTTCATCAAAATTGCGAAGGCACGGACCTAGTGTTTCTTTCCATTTTTCTGCTTTATACATATCTTTTCTCCTTTAGTAAAGTATGGTTTCGTTGAGGTCCATCCGTAAAAAGAAGCGGATGGCATATTGGATCGCCTTGTCCCAGTAGGGCCATTCATGGTCGCCCGGAGCTTCCATATAGGTATGGCCATAGGACATGGCTTTTAAGGCATTTTTGAAATTCTGGTTGTTCTGATAGAGGAAGTCCTGCTGGCCGCAAAGCTGAATGATGCGCGGTTTCTCATATGACGAGGCAAGCGCTTTGGCCAGAGGGATGAGACTTTCGGTTTGCAGCGATTCAAACTCCTGAACGCTGATGTCGCTGAAGATGCCCTCTTTTAAGATCGCATGGAAATCATCGATGTCCAGAACACCCGAGAGAGAGGCGGCTGCCGCAAAGTGCTGCGGTTTGGACAGAGCGATGCGAAGGGCGCCATAGCCGCCCATGGATTCCCCGGCGATGAAGACGTTGCGTCTCGACAGGTCAAGGGAGAACCATGTTTCGATAAACTGCGGCAGTTCCTCGGCCAGGTAGTCGAAATAGCGCATCTGGAAACCTGTGTTGGAATAGAAACTGCGGTTGACTTCCGGCATGATCACAAAGAGATGGTATTTCTTGGCGTAGTATTCGATCTTGGAAAAGCGCAGCCATTCATCGCTGTTGCCGCCCAGTCCATGTAAGAGAAACAGGACGGCGGGTTTTCCTTCGATGATCGGATCGACATCGCAGGAAGGTTCCGGGATGATGATATTGAGACTGGTGGTCATCCCCAGAGATTTGGCATAATAGTTTCCTTTAAACACTCCCATTTTACCAGGCTCCGAAGTATTTCAGGGTTTCTGTTGCGTTAGCTGCCCCTTTGTGCATACAAGTGAGGATGTCATCTCCATCATGATAGGCAGACAGGAAGCCGGCGATGTAGGAATCACCTGCCCCCATCGTATCGACGACCTTGTTGCATGCCACGATGCCATAGGCGTGGAAGTCTTGATGGTCGTAGCAGAGCGATCCCTTGGTTCCAAGCATCGCAATGACCAGCTTCGGACCCTTTTGGCCGTAGGCGATCATCTGCTGTCTTAAGAAATCGTTATCTTCCTCCGATGAGAAGAAGAGGATGTCGGTATAGGGCATGGCGATCTGCGCTGCTTCATCTTCGGGCCTTGTGGCACAATCGAAGACAGTGGTGATGCCTTTTTCTTTCAATTCCTTATATTGTCCTTCGACCTTGCCCCAGAGATCACAGACGACCATATCGTGTTGGAGAATGAAGCCGATATCATCTTCAGATAAGACGTAATCACTTAAGACACCCTCGTCATAGTCCCCGAAGACCCGCTCGCCGTCGATCAGCTCGACTTGTGAGACGGCAGTCTTTCCTGACTTGACATGAAGGTGGGAGACATCGACGCCTTTTTCCCTGATGGCTTTGGCCATGATCGAACCGAATTTGTCATCACCGACCGGTCCGATGTATGAGGCCTGCCCGCCCAGTCGCACCGTATAGACGGCCATGTTGACCGGACCGCCGCCGGGATAGGCTTTGCCGCCTTCCAGGTTGGCATAAAAATCGATGCAGTTGCTGCCGACTGCTGCCAGTTTCATTAGATTGACCTCCTTATCGCATTCAGATATCAGTATATTACTTTACAGGCATTTGAATAAGATAAGTATAAAGCAGACAAGGCTTTTGCAGGGGGAAAGCCTTGTCTGCGTTTGATAAAACCTTATGCCTTCTTGCTGCGGCTTTCGAAGTACTTGTAAGCAGGAAGACCGGTTACGATGGTGATGACGGCACAGATCAATGATGGGATCGGTGCATAAGTGATTTCGCCATAGATTAATGTGCAGGTCATGAAGATCGCGATGATCGGCATGATCAGACCACCCGGGCACTTGTAGGTCGGCTTGTAGCCGCCGGCTTCACCTTTTTTGCGAAGGACGAAGATGGTACCGAAGGTTAAGGCGTTTTTAACTAAGGCGATCATGGTGAAGTAACCTAATAAGCCGGCTAAGTCGGTCGCGAAGATTAAGATGATACCTAAGGCACACTGTACCAGGATGGAGAAGTAAGGTGTTTCCCATTTCGGATGTACCAGACCGAATTCCTTGAAGAAGAGTCCGTCTTTTGCCATGGCGTATTCAATACGCGGCTGGAAAAGGATACAAGAGGAAAGGGAACCTAAGACGACAATGATGGCCATAACGGCAACGGCGACACCGGCGAAATTGCCGATACCAGGTAATTTGGATGCCATCAAGGCGATCGGTGCCTCGGAAGCAGCCAGTTCATCAATGGTCAGAAGGCCGGAAGCGACAAAGGTCAGTCCGCCGTAAAGAACCAAGACGACGATTGCAGTCAGGATGAGACCTCTTGGCATATTCTTGTGAGGATCCTTGATCTCACCGGACATGTAGCAGGCTGCCGCCATGCCGTCATACGACCAGGTCGTACCGGCAACACCGGCAATCAGAGCCGTGAGGCCTAATGGTGCAGCTGCACCGGCTAACGGTGTGTTGGAAAGTAAGAGTGATGAGTTGAGATTGAAGAGACCGATACCGATGATTAAGGCAAACGGAATGATCTTGAAAGCCGTGATGACCGTCTGGAAAGCACCGCCGCCTTCAACGGAACGAAGGTGGAGGAACATGAAGACCAGGACGAAGATGACGGCAACAATCTTCAGCATCAGATTGGACATCGGTACGAAGAATGCCAGGTGGTTGACAATCGCCAATGCCATGATGGAGATGGAAGGCGGGTCAGTTGCCAGGATCGAAACCCAGCCGCACAGGAAGGCGAGGGCTTTGGATCCGGCTTCACGGAAGTAGACATACTGTCCGCCGTCTTCCGGATATGCTGAGGCAAGTTCTGAGTAACAGAAGTTTGCCGGAATCTGCAGAAGTCCGCCGATGATGAATGCCAGGAAGAGGAACAGCATGCTTCCGGATGCATTCGCAACTTCGGAAAGAGATGAGAAGATACCTGAGCCGACTGTTGTACCGACACCAAGAGCGACAACAGCCCATAGTCCCAATTTACGACCAAGCTCATTCTTGTTTTGCTTGTTTGACATTAAAACCTCCTTAAATTATTTTGGATCTTTGCAAAGAACCTATAAGCCAGCTGTTTGCGTTTTCCCCTGCTCTTTAATTTCATAGTAATACAAGACTAATATATTAAGCAAGTAATTTAAAAAACAAACAATATTTATGTACCAAAAGATAAACTTGTATAGTTTATTTTCAATGAAAACGCTTAACATTTGTCGGATTTTTTTGTTTATTATCGGTATTTTCGTCTTTTCGGTCTTACAAGTTCATTGAATCAGAGACAATAATGTGATAATTTGAACTTGTCTTATATAGTCATAGGAGAGAACAATTTATGGAAAAGGCAGATTTGATCCTTTTATCTGACAGTATTTTTACTTCGGAAGATGAAGATACGGTATCTGGTTATATTGCCGTAAAGGAAGACAGGATCCTGGCACTGGGAAAAGGTGAAGACTATGAAGAATATTGTGATCCAAACACCAAGGTCTTTGACTTACACGGCAAGACCATCACGCCGGGTTTTATTGATGTCCATTGTTTCTTTACCGGTTATGTGATCCGCTTTCTGGGAGCTGATCTCAGTACATGTGAAAACACAAAGGATGTTTTTGAGATCATCAAAGATATAAATAAGGATGCCTTGTTTGGCCACGGCTTAAAGATCGATATCGAAAAGAAAGTGCTGGATGAGGCCTATCCCGATACCCCGGTCGTCTTATTTATGGAAGGCTGCGAAAGCTGCGCGATGAACACAAAGGCGATGGAGGTCTTTGGCTTTACGCCGGAGCGCTGCTATCCGGAAGCCTATGTGAAGATCTTCCCTTATGTTCTGGGGGATCATGACTTCATTGCCCCGCAGTTTAAGGACTATATGAAGATGATGAATTCCAGAGGTGTCACATCTGTCAAGGAGATGGGTTTTGATGACTTCTATACCTTTGATGAAGTATTGAATGATTTGGAGAAAAATGAGGAACTGACCCTGCGGGTGAACTTTATGTCCCAACCTGTGGCCAGAAAGATGGATCTGGCCTTTGGGGAAAGGATGCGAGAAAAATACCACAGTGACATGCTTTCCTTCTCCGGCTACAATCAGATGAGCGACGGTTCTGTCAGCGAACACAATGCCTATTTGAAAAAACCATACGAGGATAAAGATACGATCTGTGCCATGGAGATCGACTGGAAACAATTGGAAGAAGATGTGATTGAAGCTGACAGGAAAGGCTTCCGTTTCTCCCTGCATTGTCAGGGAGATGGTGCGATCGAAAAAGCTCTGGATATTTTTGAAAAATGTAAACGGGATGAAAACGGCAGAGTCATACTGCGTCAGGCGATGACCGACCTGGAATTCTCGGATCCGAAAGATCTGGAACGGATGGGCAAGCTTGGCGTGACGGCGGAAGTTTATCCGCAGATCCAGTCGATCGCCAATCGCAATGATAAACTGAAAATGATCAAAGAAAAGATTGGGGAAGAAAGAGGAAGATATTACTGGAACCGACGCAAGATGATAGACAGCGG
>ONXX01000121.1:0-4738 GCA_900321955.1 uncultured Bacillota bacterium
CAGCGTGTCAAACTGGCTTCCGAATTACAGAAAAAGCCGACCGGCAAGACGATGTTTGTCCTGGATGAGCCGACGACCGGCCTTCATATGGATGATGTGCTGAAGCTGATCCGCATCATCGACCGCATCGTCGATAACGGCGATTCGGTGGTGGTCATCGAACATAACCTCGATGTGATCAAGTGTGCTGACCACATCATCGACTTGGGTCCGGACGGCGGCGATAAGGGCGGTACGGTCGTAGCAACCGGTACGCCGGAAGAAGTGGCACAGGTCGAAGGTTCTTATACCGGACAGTATCTGAAGAAAGTATTAGGTGAAAGACATGGCAAATGAAGAACTTAATAAACGTGTATATGTGTATCAGATCAAGGAACAGCTGGATTTAGTACAGCTCACAGGCAATGAGGAATCCCTCAAGCGTTGGGTCATCGCGCCGGACATCAACCGTCCGGGTCTGGAGTTATCCGGTTATCTGGAATCCAACGATCTAAAAAGAGTCGTCATTCTCGGCACCAAGGAATTTGAATACATGTGCAAGTTTGACTACCGGACGCAGCGTGAACGTTTTGAGGTCATCACCGACTCCTATACGCCTTGTATCATTCTTTCAGGCGGTTTCACGGATATGGCTTCTCTGATGGATTTAGCCAGAGAGAAGAATTTCCCGATTTTCCGTTATGAAGGGGTGACCTATCAGCTGATCGTCGATCTGGTCTCTTTCCTTTCCGAAAAGCTGGCGCCTTCCGATTCCATCTACGGCGTCATGATGAACATCTACGGCAAGGGAATTATGATCACCGGCAAGTCCGGCATCGGTAAATCCGAACTGGCCCTGGATTTGATCAACCGCGGTCACATGTTGGTGGCGGACGATCGCGTCGATGTCACCAGAGTCCATAAGAGCATCATCTGTACAGCGCCAACCATCTTAAAGAGGATGCTGGAGATCCGCGGCGTGGGTATTGTCGATGTCACCAGAACTTTCGGCGCCAATGCCTATCTCAACCGCTGTCAGCTGGACTTTGTCATCAAGCTGGTCAAATACGATGAATCGATGGAGTCCGATCGGCATGTCTTAGGTCTGGAAGTGCCGATGCTGATCATTCCGATCACCGAAGGTAAGCAATTATCGGTTATCATTGAAGCTGCCGTTTCCAGCTATCTGCTGACCAAACTTGGCTTCAACGCCAACGAGGACTTCAAGTCCAGATACAGAGAAGAACTGGAGAGAAAGGGGGCAGAGAAATGACGTTTTTTCCAAATGATCAGACCTTTCTGGCATTTAAACTTTTCGGCTTGAGTTTCGATATCCGCTGGTATGCGGTATTGATCATGATCGGTGCGTTTTTAGCCTATCTGGTCTCAAGAAAAGAAATGCGGGCAGCCCGCTACATCTCGGAAGATTTCTTTGATTCCTTCTTTATCTATACCCTGTGGGTCGGCATCATCGGTGCGAGATTATGGTATTGCATCTTCTATAACTTTTCTTTCTACTTCTCCGATCCGATCCAGATCATCCGGGTCTGGGACGGCGGCCTGGCAATACAGGGCGGCATCGTCGCCGGAGCCTTATTTGCCTGGTGGTATATCCGAAAGAACCACTACGATTTCCGCAAGTTCCTGGACATGATTCTTCCCAATGTCCTGCTCGGCCAGTTTACCGGCCGCTGGGGAAATTTCGTCAACAGGGAATGCCATGGTGGGGAAGTCGCGGAATCCTATTTTAACGGCATTCTGTCCTTCTTGAAGGAAGGCATGTATATCGACGGGCACTACTATGAACCGCTCTTCTTCTATGAGTCGATGCTTTGTCTGCTTGGCTGGATCTTGATCTGGCTGGTCTTAAGAAAGCACCAGAACAAGCGCGGTGATCTGGCCTATGCCTATCTGATGTGGTACGGCATGATCCGTTTCTTCATCGAAGGAAGAAGGACGGATTCGCTCTACTTCGGCAATTTCCGTATGGCCCAGTTAACTTCCATCGCTTTCTTTGCGATCGGCATTCTCGGTTACCTCGGCGTTTTGAATAAGTGGATCAAGAAGAAGAAACCGACCTTGATCTTTGATTTTGACGGAACCCTTGTCGATACCAGAGAATCGATCCTTGAGGCCTATCGTGCCTTATTCAAAAAGTATTCCGATGAATCCAAGTTTACCGATGAAGTCAAACAGGCGGTCATCGGACCGGCTTTACGGGATATGTTCCCGATCTACTTCCCGGGTTACGATTACGATACTTTGTATGCCGATTATCGGGCAAGACAGCTGGAAGTCGCAAAGACGGCCAATCATCCGACGCCAAACACGCCAGAAACCTTGAAGAAGTTACACGAAGAGGGTTATAAGATCGGCATTGTTTCCACCCGCAGCAGCAAGGGCATCAGTGAGTTGTTAGAGACTTTTGAGCTCAGCAGCTACATCGATGATATCTGCGGCGTCAACGACGTGGAAAGACTCAAACCGGACCCGCAGGCCATCTTTAATCTGGTCAATAAGAACGGCTGGAACAGGGAAGTAGTGATGGTCGGCGATTCTTTGATGGACATCAAGTGCGGTCAGAATTACGGTGCCTATACGGTCGGCTTTATTTCCGATCCGTCCCGTCATGAGGCAATGGCCAAAGAGGCCAATGCCTGTATTGATGATCTCGCCAAACTGGAAGAGATCTTAAATAAGACGGACGCTTTTACCTATAACGAGAGATAAGAGAGTCATACTCTCTTTTTCTTTGCATACCAAGAGATGAATATTGAGTATAATGAAAAAGGACACAGGAGGTTATTATGGTAACAGTATTGGAACATCCGCTTATCACTCATAAACTTGCCTTGATGCGTAATAAAGAGACGGGTCACAAGGACTTCAGAGAGAACCTTGATGAGATCGCTTCCCTGATGGCGTATGAGGTCTGCCGCGATCTGCCGACGGAAGAAGTCCACATCGAAACACCGATGGGACCTTGCGATACGCAAATGTTGTCGGGCGAGATTATCCTGGTTCCGATCCTTCGCGCCGGCATGGGTCTGGTCAACGGTATTATGGATCTGATCCCAACCGCAAAAGTCGGTTTTATCGGTCTCTATCGCGATGAAAAGACACTCGAACCGGTCGAATATTTCGCTAAATTCCCGAAGGAACTGTCTGAAGGCATCGTTCTGGTATTGGATCCGATGCTGGCAACCGGCGGCAGTGCGATTGCAGCTGTCGATATGATCAAGAAAAGAGGCGCCAAGAACATTCGTATGGTCTGTCTGGTCGGTGCACCGGAAGGCCGGCTTTGGACGATCACCTCAACGAGATCGGCTACATTGTTCCGGGTCTGGGCGATGCGGGCGATCGTATCTACGGTACAAAATAGGAAAAACAGAAATTGTCCCTTCTTACAAGGGACAATTTTTTTGAAAAAGAAAAAAGAAAAAGAGGAAATCCTCTTTTAGAAACGCAGTTTGGAAATCTGTGAGCCATGGGCGATCGCCGCTTTGGCGATGGACTTAGGCAAAGATTTTTCTTTTTGATAATTCTTGCGGGCGTCTTTTAATAAGGATAGTCCGCCGCCTAAGGCGAGATAGAAGGTCCAGGATCCCTTGGTTTTGCCGATGCGCTCGCTTGCAGCGTTGATCTTCTGCAGACGGTCGTTGATCGGTGCGGCCGATTGAAGTGTCTGTCCGACCTGTTTGAGCAGCTTTACGACGCGGCTCAACAAAATGATCAGGCAGACCAAGATGGCAATGCCTAATGGTATATACAGATAATAGATAATCGTGTTGATCGTCTTCATAGTTCTATTTTACCTCTTTCTGCAGGATTTCTTCACCAATCTTTTCCGGCAGGACGCCTTTGGTGAATTCTTTGATCTTTTCGATGACGCTTTCATCTTCCAAAGCGAAAATGTAGGTGACATCGGTATCGTAGATCGTATCGATGAGAATGGAATGTTCTCTTAAATAGCGTTCGATCCTGTTGGCCGTCTCATAGGAGAGCTTCAGCTGGTATTTATTTAATACAGCGTCCATTGCCAGCTTGCCCATCTTCAGACATTCACTGGTGGCCGAAGAATAGGCTCTTATCAGACCGCCGGCACCGAGTTTGATGCCGCCGAAATAGCGCACGACCAGGGCACAGGTTTCATCCAGTCCGTTTTTGTCTAAGACATTGAGTATTGGCGCGCCGGCTGTGCCGGAAGGCTCCCCGTCATCGGAAGAGCGGCGGATGTTGTGACAGATCATGGCGGAACACACGTGGGTGGCATCATGGTGCTTCTTTCGTATCTCGCTTACGTACTGACGGTACTCGTCTTCACTCCGGACCCGCTTCATATAACAGATAAAGCGGGACTTTTCGATGACGATTGTATTGATTGTTTCTTCTTTCAAATACATACCTCTATTGTAAAGAAATTATGGTAGAATTGGAAATGTTGTGAGGTTGTAAAATGAGAAGTTTAGAAGAAATCTTAAGTGAACTCAATGCAGCGGAGAAGGAATACGAACGCAAATGCGCGATGTATGGCATTGAGGAAAAAGGCAAAAAGAAAAAGTCCGCAGAAAAAATCCAAAATGATGGTGAGTAGGCTATTTGGCCTACTTTTTTTACGGCCTGTAATGGTATAATATTTGTGTATTTTAGGAGGAGTTTTGTTATGGCTAAAAAGCTGGTTACAGATTTACAAGTAGCGGGCAAGAAAGTCATCGTCAGAGTTGACTTCAACGTTCCGCACAAAGGCGATACGATCACT
>ONXX01000121.1:4761-8892 GCA_900321955.1 uncultured Bacillota bacterium
GCCGCTTTACCTACGATTAAGTATTTGCTCGAAAACAACGCAAAGGTCATCCTGCTTTCTCATTTAGGCAAGATTGATTACAAGAAGAGCGAAGAAGAAATCGAAGCTGCAAAGAAGAAAAACAACATGGATATCGTTGCCAAGAGACTGCAGGAACACCTGCCAAACAACAAGGTCATCTTTGTCAACGCTACCAGAGGTGCTGAATTGGAAGATGCCGTCAACAACATGAAGGAAGGCGAAGTCGTCTTAATGCAGAACACCAGATATGAAAAGGGTGAATCCAAGAACGATCCTGATTTAGGTGCTTACTGGGCTTCCTTAGGCGATCTGTTCGTTGAAGATGCATTCGGTTCTGTTCACAGAGCACATGCTTCAACGGTCGGTATCCCGACACATTTGCCAAGCGCTGCTGGTTTCCTGGTTGAAAAGGAACTGAAGTTCTTAGGCGATGCTGTTGAAAACCCAGTCAGACCGTTTGTCGGTATCTTAGGCGGTGCCAAGGTTGCCGACAAGTTAAAAGTCATCAACAACCTGCTTGAAAAGTGTGACACACTGATCATCGGCGGCGGTATGGCTTATACATTCCTGAAGGCTCAGGGCAAGGAAATCGGTTCTTCTTTAGTTGATGATGAAAAGATCGACTACTGCAGAGAAATGATTGAAAAGGCAAAGGCCAATGGCAAAGAACTGCTCTTACCATGCGACACGGTCGTAGCTGCAAGCTTCCCTGATCCGATCGATGCTCCGATTGAGACCGAAGTTGTCTCTTCCGATGCGATCCCGGCTGACAAGCAGGGTCTGGATATCGGTCCTGCAACCGCTAAGCTCTTCGCTGACAAGGTCAAGGCTGCCAAGACGGTTGTCTGGAACGGTCCGATGGGTGTCTTTGAAAATCCGGTCCTGGCTGTCGGTACCAATGAAGTTGCCAAGGCTTTGGCAGAGTGCGAAGGCACAACGATCATCGGCGGCGGCGATTCCGCAGCAGCTATCAAACAGCTCGGTTACGCTGACAAGGTCAGCCATGTTTCCACCGGCGGTGGCGCTTCTCTGGAATTCTTAGAGGGCAATGGCTTACCGGGTGTTGACATCATTAACGAGAAATAAGAGGAGCTAGCATGAGAAAACCTATTATCGTTGGTAACTGGAAAATGAATAAGACTCCTTCCGAAGCTCTTGAATTCATGAAGGGCATCGAAGAAGTTCTTACCGGTAACGAAGCAGCAGATTACGGTATTGGTGCACCGTATGTTGATCTTGATGTCTGTGTCAAGAATGCCAAGAACCTGATCATTGCCGCTGAAAACTGTAACGAAAAGGATTCCGGCGCTTATACCGGTGAAGTATCTGTCCCGATGTTAAAAGAAGTTGGTATCACATACTGCATCATCGGCCACAGCGAGAGAAGAACCTACTATAACGAAACAAACGAAGCCTGCGCTTTGAAGGCAAAGAGATTATTTGCCGACAACATCATTCCGATCCTTTGCATCGGTGAAACCGAAGCTGAATACGATGCCGGTCAGACAGCTGACGTCATCAAGAATCAGCTCGCCGGTTCTTTGGCAGGATTGGATGCTGATGAAGTTTCCAGAATGGTCATCGCTTATGAACCGATCTGGGCAATCGGCACCGGCAAGTCTGCTACCAAAGAGATCGCAGAAGACTGCTGCAAGTTAGTCAGAGAGACCGTCAAGAACCTCTATGACGAGAAGACAGCAGATGCTGTAAGAGTGCAGTACGGCGGTTCAGTCAAACCGACCAATATCAAAGAATATATGGCTTGTGAAGATATCGACGGCGCTTTAATCGGCGGTGCTTCATTAAAAGTCGATTCATTTAAGGAAATAATTGACGCTACTAAATAGGAGGAAAAAACGTATGTCTGCAATTATTGATGTTTATGCTCGCGAAATTATCGACTCCCGTGGCAATCCGACTGTAGAAGTTGAAGTTGCTACCGAATCCGGTGCTTTCGGTCGTGCAATGGTACCTTCCGGTGCTTCTACTGGTGAAAGAGAAGCTCTGGAATTAAGAGATGGTGATACTTCCCGTTTCTCAGGCAAGGGTGTCCTGAAGGCTGTCAACAATGTCAACGAGATCATTGCTCCGGCTTTAATCGGTTACGATGTAACTGACCAGGCTGCTATCGATAAGAAGATGATCGAAATCGATGGCACAAAGGATAAATCTCACTTAGGCGCTAACGCAATGTTAGGTGTTTCCCTGGCTTGCGCAAGAGCTGCTGCTGATTTCTACGGTATGCCTTTATACAAGTACATCGGTGGTGCTAACGCCAAGACTTTACCGGTCCCGATGCTCAACGTCTTAAACGGCGGCAAGCACGCTGATTCTACTGTTGATATGCAGGAATTCATGATCATGCCTTACGGTGCTCCTAGCTTCAAGGAAGCCATCAGATGGTCTGCAGAAGTCTTCCACGCATTAAAGAAGGTCTTAAAGTCCAAGGGTTATTCGACTGGTGTCGGTGATGAAGGCGGCTACGCTCCAGACTGCACGGAAGGTAACGAAGAACCTCTGAAGCTCATCGTTGCTGCTATCGAATTAGCAGGCTACAAGCCAGGTATCGACTTCGGTATCTGCATGGACCCGGCTTCTTCTGAATTCTACAATGAAGAAACCGGCAACTATGAACTGAGCAGATCCGGTCAGGGCGTCAAGACAACGGACGAAATGATCGACATGTATGCTGAATGGTGTGAAAAATACCCGATCATCTCCATCGAAGATGGTTTGGCAGAAAACGACTGGGATGGCTGGAAGAAGCTCACGGCTCGTTTAGGCGACAAGATCCAGTTAGTCGGTGATGACCTCTTCGTTACTAACGTTGAGTACATCAAGAAGGGTATCGACCTCCATTGCGCTAACTCCGTTCTGATCAAGCTGAACCAGATCGGTACATTAACAGAAACTCTGGATGCCATCGAACTGGCTAAGAGAAACAACATGACTGCTGTTGTCTCCCACAGATCCGGTGAAACTGAAGATACAACAATCGCTGACCTGGTTGTCGGTGTCAATGCCGGCCAGATCAAGACTGGTTCTATGTCCAGAACAGACCGTATCGCTAAGTACAACCAGCTGCTCAGAATTGAAGATGAATTAGGTTCTGTTGCTGAATACTTAGGCAAGGACGCTTACTACAACCTGAAGAAATAATCTAATTATTCTCAGATTCAAAGCCGTATGAGTGATCATGCGGCTTTTTTCATACTCTACGATACGTAGGGTGACTTTTTCTGTTGTATCCTTTAAGTTGGGATCAGGAGGCATAAACTATGGATGCATTAAAAACAGGCGAACTGATCGCCAAGAGCCGCAAGGCATTAAATCTGACCCAATCACAGCTTGCCGAGAAGCTGCACGTTTCCGATAAGGCCATTTCCCGCTGGGAAACGGGCAGGGGCTTCCCGGATATTTCGATCATCGAGGACCTTTGTGACGAACTTCATATCACATCCTACGAGCTGTTTAAGGGACAACACTCAGAAAGCAAAGAACAGGAAGATGTCTTTAAGGAAGGACTGGGCTTCTTTCAAAAGACTTTACAAAAAAACAAGATCTTATCCTTCCTTGCCGGTACACTGTTGGCAGGGCTTGTCTTCTTACTCTTGTTTTTTCATCTGAATGCACCGATCTACTTTGATGATCCAAGCGGGATCGTAAAGATAGAGAAGCTCAGCGATGGAAAACTGTTGATGGTCTTAAGCGAAAAGGTCGATGACTATGAAACGGAGACCGTGGAATATGAAGGAAGTAAAGAAGTCTTTGTCAGTGCCTATCGAACAAAGCTGAGTTCATTCAACAAAGAGCGAAAAGAAAAGGCCATCATTCTAGGCCGGGAAGGGGAAATAGATCGCATCTGGTATTATCCAAGTGAGGATGGGGATATCCTGCTCTATGGTGATCCGCTGGACGGAGGTGTCGTAAGTTTACCAAGACTGATCTACAACGATTGGATCGTGATCTGTGGCTTGCTTTGTATTGTTTCCTTTGTTTTGTACTTTGTATTCAGGAAACGTTACTATGGCAAATGGATCTTCAAGTGGGTCTTCCTGCCGCTGCTTTCATTGCTGGTATCAATGATTCTTGTCTTGTTTGGAAAGTTTA
>ONXX01000068.1 GCA_900321955.1 uncultured Bacillota bacterium
CTGGCTGGATATCGAAGAACCCGTCTATGTCTCCGACATCTTTGTCACCACACCGGAAACCGATACCATCCACATGTGGTCTACGATCGATGGGGCAGATGGAGTTTCCCGCATCATCCGCATCAAGGATAAGGATGGAAAGATCTTATACAACGGAAGAACCGATAAGGACGAAGTCAGATTCAAGGTCAAAGATGTTTCCAGGTGGGATGTCGATGATCCCGTCTTGTATGAACTGTCGGTCATTCTGGAAAACGGTGCCTCTAAGACAGTGCGTTTCGGTTTCCGTACCATTGCATTCAAGGCGGATGGGTTCTATCTCAATGGAAAGCGGCTGGTCATGCGCGGTCTCGACCGTCACCAGTGTTATCCGTACATCGGCTATGCGGCAACGGATTCTCTGCAGGTGGAAGATGCCAGGATCTTAAAGAAGGAACTTTGCTGCAACGCGGTCCGTACCTCTCATTATCCGCAATCCCAGGCCTTCATCGATGCCTGTGATGAACTGGGTTTACTGGTCTTTACCGAGATCCCCGGCTGGCAGCATGTCGGCGATGAAAAGTGGAAGGATGTTGCCTGCAAGCACGTGGAAGAAATGGTCTTACAGTACCGCAATCATCCGTCCATCGTCTTGTGGGGCGTTCGTATCAATGAGTCCCAGGACGATGATGAATTCTATACCCGCACCAACGCGATCGCCCACAAGCTCGATCCGTCCCGTCCGACCTCGGGTGTGCGTTATCTTTTGAAGTCTTCCCTTCTGGAGGACGTCTATGCCTACAACGACTTCTCCCATAGCGGAAACAATCCGGGCGCTCGAAAGAAGAAGGATGTCACGACCGATATGAAGAAGGCCTTGTTGATATCGGAGGCCAACGGCCACATGTATCCGACTAAGGCTTTTGACAAGTGGTCGCAGCGGGAGGAACATGCCCTGCGTCATGCCAGAGTTATGAATGCCGCTTTGGGAAGCGGGGAACACGCGGGTGTCTTCCAGTGGTGCATGTTTGACTATGCCACTCATAAGGACTTCGGTTCGGGGGACCGCATCTGCTACCACGGCGTCATGGATGCCTTCCGCAATCCGAAACTGGCAGCCAGTGTCTATGCAATGCAGGGAGAGGAAAAGCTGGTCCTGGAGGTTTCTTCGATGATGGACATCGGCGATTATCCGGCTTCCAATATCAAGGACTTCTTTGTCTTCACCAATGCCGACAGCGTGAAGCTTTATAAAAACGATGCCTTTGTCAAGGAGTATTCCGAAAGTGAATTCAAGGCCTTGGCTCACGGACCGCTCAGGATCGATGATCTGATCGGTGATCTGTTAAGAGGCGTGGAGGACTACGATGATGAGGCTGCCATAGCGATTCATGATGTCCTGCAGACACTGAAGAAGTATGGCTATGAACATCTGCCGCCGTTTGAGATGGTGAGGGTTGCCGGCATAATGAGGAAATATAAACTCAGTCGGGAAAAACTCAACGAGCTCTATGGCCGCTATGTCGGCAACTGGGGCGGAGAAGCCCGCGTCTGGCGCTTTGATGCGATCAAGGACGGCGAAGTGGTCGCTTCCAAGGAGCTCAAGCCAAGTGCCAGACTCTATCTCGATGTGAAGACATCAGCCCGCGTCTTGAAGGAAGGGGATACCTATGACATGGCCGCAATACGTGTACGTGTCATCGATGAAGACAACAACCTGGCTCCATACGCCCAGATCCCTCTGTTCTATGAGGCAAGCGGAGAGATCGAGATCGTCGGACCAAAGGTCTCGGTGGCCGAAGGCGGCATGACCGGTACCTATGTCAGAACCACCGGCAAGAAAGGCACAGGCTGCCTGAAGATTTCGGCGGAAGGTCTGACACCGGTAACGCTGGAATTTGTCATTGAATGAAGAGGCAATGTCTTCTTCGCTTATAATAGATATGAAAGAGGGTTTAATATAATGAATGCTTTAGAAAGATATAATGAATGGCTGGCCAAGCTCGATAAGGCCGATCCTTTGTATCAGGAACTGCTGGATATCAAGGACAATCCAAAGGCGATCGAAGAAAAGTTTTACCAGAACATCACCTTCGGTACGGCCGGTTTGCGAGGCAAGGTTTCCGTCGGCACCAACTGCATGAACTATCTGATGGTCGGCAGAGCCACCCAGGGTGTCGCCAACTACATCAAGCGCTTTGGCCATGAGGCCATGGAACGAGGCGTGGTCATCGCCCACGATTGCCGCCACATGTCCAGGGAATTCTGTTTACACACTGCTGCAATACTGGCAGTCAATGGCATCCGTGCCTACATCTTCGATGACCTTACCGCAACGCCGGAACTGGCTTTCATGGTCGGCCGTTTAGGCACCAAGGCCGGCATCAACATCACCGCTTCCCACAATCCGAAGGATTATAACGGCTACAAGGTCTATTGGGAAGATGGCTGTCAGGTTTCTTCGAGCGTCGCGGAAGGCATTCTGGCTGAGATCGATCAGATCGATCCGTTCATGAACGTCTTGAACGGCAATTTTAGAGCCGAGCTGGAAAAGGGAATGATCACCATCTTAGATGAAAAGTATGACCGCGAATACATCGACCACGTCAAATCGCTGGCGATCCATGAAGGCGATGAACTGGATCTGGATATCCCGATGGTCTATACACCACTCAATGGCTGCGGTACGGTTCCGTTTGCGGCCATGATGAAGGAAAGAGGTTTCCGCAACTGGCACTTCGTTGAAGAACAGAAGAATCCGGATCCGGATTTCAAGACGGTCGGTTACCCGAACCCGGAAGATCCGAAGGCTTTCAAGCTGGCGGAAGAACTGGGCAAAAAAGTCGGTGCTGAATTACTGATGGCGACCGATCCGGATGCGGACCGTTTTGCGATCGAGCTGAGAAACGATGAGGGCGAATACGTTCCGTTAAACGGCAACCAGACCGGTTACCTGCTGGTCAACTATATCCTGGAAGGAAGAAAAGACGCCGGTACCTTGCCGGAAAAGGGAGCGATGGTCAAGTCGATCGTCACTTCGACGATGTCCACCGAGATCGCCGAATCCTATGGCGTCAAAATGTTTGAAGCCCTGACCGGTTTCAAGAACATCTGCGGCCGTATCCCGTTCTTGGAGAAAAACGGCTATACCTATCTGTTTGGCTATGAGGAGTCTGTCGGTTATGCAGCTTCGCCTTTGATCCGTGATAAGGACGGCATTTCCGCCGGCATGCTGGTGACGGAAGCGGCAGCCTATTACCGCAAACAGGGCAAGACCTTGTTCAACGTCCTGCAGGAACTCTATGAGAAGTACGGCTATTATGCCGAGGATGAGCCAAACCTGATCCTGGAAGGCATTGAAGGCGCCAACCGCATCAAGCGGATGATGTCCTATGTAAGAGACAATCTGCCGAAAGAAGTTGCCGGCATCAAAGTGGAGAAAGTCATTGACTACATCAACGGCTATGAAGACATCCCGGCTTCCAATGTTCTGCGCTTCTATCTGGAAAACGGCAGCTGGTTTGCGATCCGTCCTTCCGGTACGGAGCCGAAGATCAAATTCTACTTCTACTCCGATCAGGATTCCCGTGAAAAAGCCCTGGAGGTCAATGCCCGCATCAAGGAAGCGGTCATGGCCATGGTCAACAGCGTTGAGTAAAGAATAGGTAAAAGTTCCCTCAAAAGGGAACTTTTCTATAGTGATTCTGTATTTGAACTTGTTTAAAATAGTAAAATAATTTTATGGATAATCTGGTCTTTTCTATGGTCAAGATCGCGATCGCTCCGATGTTTGCCGCTGTGGTTTTAGAGGCAATTCTAAGGTCGGCTCGTTTCAAGGACATAGGAAAAAAGAATAAACAGATCATCGCCGGTGTCGTTTTCGGTATCCTGGCGATCATTGCCACCGAGTTCGGTGTTCCTTTTGAAGGTGCCATCGTCAATGTGCGCGATGCTTCACCGATCATCGCCGGTATCGTTTTCGGCGGTCCTGCCGGTTTTATTGCCGGTCTGATCGGCGGCATCGAACGCTGGCTCTGTGTCTATTGGGGCGGCGGCTATTACACCAGAACAGCCTGTACGATCGCGACGATCCTTGCCGGTTTTGCCGGCTATATCGCCAAGCGCTATCTGTCAGATGATCATCAGATCACCATTCCGCAGGCCACATCGGTCGCCTTTGTCATTGAAGTCATGCACATGCTGATGATCTTCGTGACCAACCTCACTGATGCCAAGCGGGCATTCTTATATGTTGAGACTCTGACGGCACCGATGGTCATGGTCAATACGATCACGGTCGGCGTGGCGATCATGCTTCACAGGATCTTCTTCCCGGAAAGAGACTTGGGCAAGAAATATGAACTGCCGACGATTTCCGATCAGCTGCAGAAGAAGCTGACCGGTGTGGTTCTGATCGGTTTCATGATCACCTTAACCTTTAACTATTTATTACAGAACAATATCTCGTCGGAAGATACAAGGTTGATCCTGTATCTCAATACGCAGGATGCGGCCGGCGATGTCGTGACCAAGGCAAGGCGTTACGTCTATCTGCAGACGCTCAATATCGCCAACGTGACCAACAAGAATATCAAGCGTTCCGCTTTGATGAATACGATGGTCCGCAATTCTCTTTCCGAAATCAACATGATAGGGCCGGATGGTGTCATCTTCATGTCGACCAATGAAGAGTACATCGGCTTCGATATGCGAAGCACGAAGATGGCCAGCGAGTTCATGTCGCTGCTGGATCCGCATTCCTCCAGCCGCTATGTTCAGGATTTAAGAGAAGATTGCGAGGCTGGCACACCATGTAAGTTCTCCGGTATCCGCACCGATTACGGTTTCCTGGAGATCGGCATGACCGTTGATCAATATCATGAACTGATACGGGAAGGTGTCGCTTCCGTTTCCGACAACCGCCATGTCGGTGAATCCGGCATGATCCTGGTTCTGGATGAGTATGGTGGCATCATCTCCAGCATCAACAGTTTCTCCAACGAGGTGAGAGGCCTTCTGAGAAACGTCGACTTTGATAAGCTGGATGAGATGACGGTCTATCAGTACGATTCGCCATCCATCGATGTCTTCTATATGTTTACCAACGTGGAAGGTTATCGCATTCTGGCGGCCTATCCGGAATCCGAAGCGGATTTTTCCAGAAGAATTTCCAACTACCTGACGACCTTTATGGAGACGGTGGTCTTTGCGATGATGTTCTCGGTCATCTTCGGTGCGATCAAAACCAGTGTTCTCAAACAGGTCATTGATGTCAAAGAGTCTCTGGGTCATATCGTTGAAGGGAATCTGGATACGGTGGTCAATGTCAGAGAGAACAGGGAATTTGATGAACTGTCGGATGACATCAATCAGACCGTCGATAAATTAAAAACACTGATCAAGGAAGCGGATGAGCGCATCAGCAAGGAACTGCGCTATGCCCAGCAGATCCAGATGGCTGCTTTGCCGAATATCTTCCCACCTTATCCTGACCGTGATGAATTTGATATCTTCGCCTCGATGGATCCGGCCAAGGAAGTCGGCGGCGACTTCTATGACCTGTATCTGCTCAATGATTCCACCCTGGTCTTTTTGGTTGCCGATGTTTCCGGCAAGGGCATTCCGGCGTCCTTGTTCATGATGCGGGCGAAGACAATCATCAAAAAGCTGGCAGAAGGGGGCGTCTCCGTCGGAGACATCTTCACCAATGCCAACTATGAATTATGCAACGGCAACGCTTCGATGATGTTTGTCACCTCGTGGATGGGCTTCCTGAATCTTAAGACCGGTGTATTGGAATATGTCAATGCCGGACATAATCCGGCTTTGATCAAACGTAAGGGCGACGAATATGAATTCCTCAAGGGACCGGCGGGCTTTGTCTTGGGCGGCATGGAAGGCATTGCCTACAAGAAACAAAGCGTCGTACTCGAGCCGGGCGATGAGATCTTCCTGTATACCGACGGTGTCGTGGAAGCGACCAACCTCGACAAGGAACTTTATGGCGAACAGCGTCTCAAGAAGTGCATCAATAGCTGCGCCGGTATGGATGCCAGAGGCATCTGTGAGACCATCAGCGCCGATGTCGAAGAATTCTATAAAGGGGCTGAGCAGTTTGACGATATCACGGAGCTCTCTTTGCGTTTCCTGAAAAAGGAAGACGATTAAAATAAGCCAAATTAAAACGACAGTTCTCATTGTGAAAGCTGTCGTTTTTTCTTTGTCTAGACCCTGAGTTCTTTGTCTTTCGGCCAGCTGATCGAGTAGGCCAGTTTGATCGTCTTTGTGGAAGAAGGTTCCGGATGCAATTCCCATTTGACTTCGCCGGCCTCTTCATTGAGCTTGCCGGCAGAGAGTTCCTGGGCATCGACAACGATCGTCTTATCCTGGGAAACCGGGATCTGATCGATCAGCGTCACATCGCAATCTTCCTTCTTGTTTGAAGTGATGGAGATCTCATATTCAAATTCCATTTTGGTCTGTCCTTTTAACAGGACATTTGAACGATAGCGCTTCTTCTGATCTCTCTTGAGGCGGATGCTTTCATCTTTGCCTAAGGAGATGTCGTAGGTCTCTTTGCTTGGATCGACGGAAAGACGGATATTTCCAAGGTAGTTTTCCTGATGATAGATGTTGGCATTGGTATCGATGAGCTCTTCGATATCGGCAGTCTTGACTTCTGCTGCCAGATAGCCGTAATTGTCCTGCTTTGGCACAGCCACGACATGGTAGCGGCAAGGAACGTTTCTTGAAGTCAGGTCGATGCTTCGTTCATTGAGATGATCGATGTCGTAGGTGCCGCTGATGTCGTAGATCATCATCGTATCACTCTGTGAGACTTCTGCTGCATCGTTGACAACGCTCTTGAAGGAAACGGCTTCTTCCATGACTTCTTCATCGGCGACCATCTCCATCGTGTCTTCCATCGGCATGGCTGAACGGGCAGCCATCATGCCCATACCGGCGAAAGCGTTTCTC
>ONXX01000182.1 GCA_900321955.1 uncultured Bacillota bacterium
ATCTGGTCACGGAAGAAATGGGTCTTAATAAAAAAGAACTGATGATCATCGAAGATTCGGTCAACGGCATCAGGGCAGGAAAGGCTTCCGGTATCTTTACCGTCGGCTTTAAGGGATCAAGAATCATTCAGGATACTTCTATGGCAGATAGAGAAGTCTATTCATTCAGGGAAATCAAAGACATATTAGAACAATAAATAATAAACCAATAAGGAGGAAAAACACTATGTGGATGAAGGAAGTATTTGGTACAGACAAGCCAGTCATCGGTATGTTGCATCTGATGGCTTTGCCGACTGACCCGAAGTACGATGAAAAAGGCGGTATCCAGGCAGTCATTGACCGGGCGAGGGAAGATGTCCATGCCTTGCAGGATGGAGGAATCGACGGCATCTTATTCTGCAATGAATTCTCCATTCCCTATACCGACAATGTAAGAGTTGTCACCATCGCCTGTATGGCCAGGATCATCGGTGAACTGTTAAGCGAGATCAAGGTTCCGTTTGGCGTTGATGTGGCAATGGATCCTTATAAGGTATTTGATCTGGCGGCTGCCACAGGAGCCAGCTTTGTAAGAGAGACCTTGTTCGGCGCCTATGCAGGAGACTATGGCATTACTTCCGTACAGCAGGGTGAGATCGAACGTCACAGAGTCGATGTCGGCTGCAAGAATGTCTATACTCTTGCCACACTTGTCCCGGAAGGAGCAAAGCAGATTGCGGAACGCCCGATTGAAGACGTTGCCAAATCCGTAACCTTCTCGATCGCTCCGGGCGCATTACTGGTTTATGGCAACAACGCCGGTGCGCAGATCGATACCAGCAATATCACCAGAGCCAAGAGCGCTACTTCCACTCCGGTCTTCGCTTCTAACGGCGTAAAGGCAGAGACGGTTGAAAACATCCTTTCCATCTCGGATGGCTGTGTAGTAGGAACCTGGTTAAAATATGACGGCTATTTCTACAACAAGGTTGATAAAGACAGAGTCAAACAGCTGATGGATAAAGCCAAGGCATACAGAGGAAATAACTGATATGTGGATGAAAGAAATGTTTGGGACAGACAAGCCGGTCATCGGTATGATGCATCTGATGGCCATGCCGACCGATCCCAAATACGATGAACAGGCAGGCCTTGCTAAGGTCATCGACCGGGCAAGACATGACCTTCACGCTTTGCAAGAGGGTGGTATTGATGGTGTTCTTTTCACCAACGAATTCTCCATTCCTTATACAGACAATGTCAGACCGGTCACCATTGCCTGCATGGCCAGGATCATTGGCGAGCTTAAAAAAGAGATCAAGGTACCATTTGGCGTGAACGTTGCCGTGGATCCTTATAAGGCACTGGATTTGGCTTGTGCCGTTGAAGCGGACTTTATCCGTGGCACTTTCTTTGGCGCTTTTGTTTCAGATGACGGCATCTCTTCGATCCAGATGGGTGAAATGATGCGCCATAAGGCAGAACTGCATTTGGATAATCTGAAAATGCTGGCAACGATCGTTCCGGAAGGAGCGAAGCAGATTTCCGAAAGACCGATTGAAGATGTGGTGAAGTCCGTAGGATTCTCCATGGCTCCGGATGCGATGCTGGTATTTGGACTGACAGCCGGAAGACCAATCGATGATTCGCTGATCAGCCGTGCAAAACAGGTAACTTCAACGCCGGTCTTTGCCTCCAACGGTGTCAAAGCTTCCACGGTGGAAAAGACACTGAGCATAGCAGATGGCTGTGTAGTCGGCACTTCACTTAAATATGATGGACAGTTCTATGAGGCTGTTGATCAAAACAGAGTAAAAGAGCTGATGGATATCGCCAGGAAATTCAGGGGAGACTTATGATGAAAGTATCACCATCGATCGCTTCTGCCGATGTGCTTAACGTTGCCTCTGAGGTCGCTTTCATCGATAAATATTTTGATAACATTCATATCGATATCGAAGATGGAGTAGCAGTAGGCGGCATCTCGTTTGGCATGAAGATGGCAAAAGGCATCTGTTCAATCTCAACGAGTTCTGAGAAAACGATGCATCTGGAAGTCTTGAATCCGCTTGATTATCTCGAAGATGTCAAAGAATGCGGATGCGACGTCACCTTTATACAGGTGTCCCATCTGGCAAAACCGTTGGAAGTGATCGAAAAGTTCAAGAAGGCCGGTATTCACTCGGGAGTCAATCTGTGTGATGAGGACCTGATGAGATCTGATCTTCAGGATCTTCTCAACGCATCCAGCGACATACTGGTCAATACAACCGCGCACTGGGATATCGAACAGAATTATCTGAAGGATATGGAAGATTTTGCCATAAAGTTGGCAAAGGAAGGAAAATACAGAATCTGGATCGATGGATGCGTCACTTACGAGACTTTCCAGAGACTAAAGGATTCCGGTATCTATTGCGCCGTTATCGGCAGAGGCATTTTCCAGGATAAGGAATTTGCCGTAGCACATTATTGCAAATAAAAGGAGTATTTATGCTTGATAGAGGATTTACGGTAAAAACGATAGACGAGCTTGTGGAAGCCTGCAAGAATGATCCGGATTTTGACGTGGATCATTGGACATACAACGAAAAAGCCAAGGCGCTTTGGATCTATAACGCGAAAGACCAGCAGACAGTCATCATGCTGAAAGTGGATGACAACGGATTCATAGTCAAGAGCGTTTGGTAAAAAGGAGGATCATCAATGCCATTAGATTTCTTTGCCGATACCAGCAACTGGTTAAAAGAACTGTTCCATGTCGAAAAACCGATCATTGCCATGTGTCATCTTCTCCCGTTACCGGGTGAC
>ONXX01000017.1 GCA_900321955.1 uncultured Bacillota bacterium
AGATACATGTTGAGGTTCTCGTCGGTCGCTGAACCGTCGGCATGTTTCGGACGAAAGGCGGAAGTTGCCAGACCCAGCGACAATTTGGCCAGGTCATGGTTGTATTCTTTTGCCGTATGATCAAACCACTGCGGATTGAATTTGACGTTGATGGTCGTGTTCTTGTCTGTCGTCAGGGTATAGAAACGCGCCTGTATGGTTTGCGTCTCATCCTCTTCTCCCTCTGCCTGAACACAAAAAGGATGACACAGCAGCATCACAAAAACCATTAACAGGATTATTATCTTCTTTGTCATCTTCATATTCTTTTATTGTAGGGGTTCTAATCCATTTAATCTAGAAATAAAACATCGAAATCGACATTTTCTTCAATACCGTCCACCTGTCCCCAGGCGCAGGTCTGCCACAGTTTATACTTGCCCTCATAGCTTGACCAGTCGGTATAATGGGCCAGCCAGATGGTCCTCTTGTCTGTCTTTCGCCACAGATTCTCCAGATAATACTTGGAACCATACAACATCGGCGTATAGCCCATCTTTTCTGCTTCTTCTTCGAAGACCTGATACATGTGGTCGAGATCCTTCAGACTGATTTCATAATACTGGAAGTCCATGAAGTTCTCCCAGTCAAAAACCACCGGCAGTTCCAGACGGGTATCGCCCAGTTCACTCACGATCTGCCGGAACACGGAACGCACTTCCTCGGCGCTCTTGTCGTTACTGTAATAGTAGACGCCCAAAGGCATGCCGACACTCTTTGCCTTGGCCAGATTGTCCTTGAAAGACTTGTCAAGATATAAGGTGCCGTTTCGGGAGAAGCCGATTCTAAGCATCACGAATTCGCAGCCTGCTTCCTTAAGCTTCACGAAATCGATATCGCCCTGCCATTCGGAAACATCGATGCCGATCAGACGGTCATCCTGTTTGTATTCCTCATAAAAATCCGCAAAGGGGTAGACTTCCTCTTCTGCCTCATCTTCTTTCGGATAGCGGCTCACCACACGGACATCCAGATCCCAGGAGGTCACATTTTCCGCCTGATCTGTCAGTGTCACAGTTAAAGGATAGGTACCGACTTTTGCCGTATTGACCTTTCCTTCCACTTCTATTTTCGGTTTTGGATCAAAGTCATCGCCATAGCTGATGATGTCGGAAATATCGAATTCTTCTCCTCTTAGAATCATCGCACCGTCACCGTAATTCAAAACGGTCGGCGCTTCACTGTCTTTAATGAAGACTTCATAGGAGATCTCGGAACGGTTGCCCGATTCATCGGTTGCCGTCACATAGATCCTGTAGGAACCGGGGAACTGCTCATCGATATTGCTTTGGTATTCGATCTCTCCCTCATCAAAATCGATGTTTCGCAAAACATCCTGTCTTGTATAGGAGGCGCCTTGTTTCAGTTCCACGCTTTCCTTGATCACCTTAAGATCCGGCGGCGTCGTATCGATGACTTCGTAGTGAAGAACAACCTCTTTGGAGAACAACCACTTTTTCACCGTATAGGTAAAATCATAGGTTCCGATCTTCTGCGTATCCACCACATCGCTTTCCGGAATGACCTGGCCGTTGCTGGAAGCCACCAGAGACAAGGCGTCATACGTCACGCCTTTTTCTAAGATCGTATTCTTTTTGACAAAGGTGAGCTTGGGCATCATCAGATACAGGAATAAAAAGAAGCCCAAAAATAAGACGATGCCAAACCATTTATAGTGATTTCTCTTTTTCTGTTTTTCCATTTCATCTTTCATTATAGAAAAGTTATGAAATCAAAGCACCCGAATCGATGGGTACCTTTCTTTTTGTAACAAATTAAACGTATTGACACTTTGCATTATTTGCATTATTATTACTAATGCAAAGAGGTATGACTATGATTCTGAATTTCGATTTCCATTCCGATGTACCGATCTTCATGCAGATACGAAACCAGATCGTCATCGGCATCGCCGAAGGCAAGCTCAAGCCCGGCGAACAGTTACCCACCATACGTGCCCTGGCCGATGAGTCCGGCATCAATATGATGACCGTCTCCAAGGCCTACCAAATCCTGAAACAGGAAGGCTACATCACTGCCGACAGACGCAGCGGTGCCCGTGTTGCTTTGAAAGATGATAAAGCGGTCAATGAAAAGACGATGCAGCAGCTTCGTCTGGCGATCTCCGAACTTCGCCTTTCCGGCATGAAAGAAGAAGAGATCCTCTCCCTTGTTTCCGGGATTTATCAGGAAGGAGATTTAAAATGACACCCTTCTATATGTGGATTTCCATCGTCTGGATCATCCCGCTTTTAGGCTGGACCTTATTCAACGAGACGAGGTTCAAGAAAAACATCGTCTTAGGCGTCACCTTACCTAAAGAAGCGCACGAGGATCCTGCCGTCTTGGATGAACTAGCAAGCTTTAAAAAGAAACTCTTAATAGTTCTGATCGTTCTGGCCCTTCTTGGCTTTACCTTATTTATACCTGCGTTTTCTGACTACAAGATGACGGTGTGGATGACCTGGATGGAACTGATCATCTTCCTTCCCTATCTTCCGTATCTCAAATCCCGTTCCAAACTTCTGGCCCTGAAAGAGGAAAGAGGATGGAAGAAGGAAAGTCCGAAAGTCTATGTCGATCTCAAAGCCACAGATACTGGCCACTGGCCTTCACCGTTGTGGTTCTTGCCACCGGCACTTCTTAGCCTCCTTCCGCTTTTCTTTGACCGCAGCGGCTGGCCGATCTATCTGATCTCCTTTGTATCCTGCGCCTTGTTTGCCGTATCGTATCGCTTCCTTTACCGCGATAAGAGCGAGATGGTTGATGCCAATACCGAACTGACCATCGCTCTTTCCAGGATCCGCCGTTACAACTGGGCCAAGGCCTGGATCTACATGGCCTGGCTGATGGCTTGCACCTCGCTGTCTTTGTGGATCACCTTGAAGTACCCGACCTTAGGCTACATTCTCTTGTTTGCCGCCTCGGCTCTTCTGATCATCCTGTGCATCCGCCTGGAATATCGCGTGCGCACCTTACAGGAAAAACTCACGAAAGACTCCGGTGGTCCGGACTACATCGATGAAGACCGCCATTGGCTGGGTGGCTTCCTCTACTACAATCCTGACGATCAAAAGACGATCATCAATTCCCGTATCGGTATGAATTCGACGATCAATCTGGCAACACCTGTTGGCAAGATCTTCGCTCTGCTCTCTCTGGTCTTATTGCTGAGCTTACCGTATATCGGCTTCCTGCTGGATCGCGTCAATCTCTTGCCGATCAACATGGTCGATCAAGAGAAAGTCATTGAGGTTTCTATTGGCAGCAAGCATCTCTCCATCGACAAGGAATCGATTGAAGAAGTGACTCTTCTGGAAAAACTGCCCGACCAGCTTGTCCGTCGTTTCGGTACCGCTTCCGACAAGTTTTTGGAAGGATCTTTCTCCTCCAAAGACTATGGCGCACTGCAGGTCCTGCTGGATCCAACGGCAGCCCCTTACATTCTCATTAAGAATAAAGAGGGGACCTGGCTCATCAACAGCCGGGAACCTGATCAGACCCTATCGTTCTATCAAAAGATCCATCAATGATACAAAGCCGGTTTATTTTAACCGGCTTTTCATCTCCAGTCCTTTGTTTGATGATATGATGGATTCATAACAACGAAAGAGGGGGCGTCCTATGAATCTGATCAGAAAACATCCGGAAGGTGCACGCATCTTCAACGCCATTATGTGTTTATTGGGAGAGTTCGGTGTCTTATTCTCCATGTACCTTCGTTTTAAGAAAAACGATCTCGGCAACCTGATCGGTGATGCCATCTTAGCCTTTGCGCTCTTCTTTGCCTTCATCTATCTCTACAAAGGATCAGGCAAACGAGCCGCCAACTACTACAAGGCAGCCCTCTATCTGTTTCTGCTCAGTTCTCTGATCACCATCGTCATCACCTGGATGAACCGTTCCCAGAACTCCACCTTCTACGTCGTCGCCAGCACAGTGATCTCACTGTTCAGCTTTATTTTAGTTGCCGTGGTTGCCTTTGTCCCGAACCTGGGCAAACAAAAATCATTACTCTTCTGCGGTGCCAACTACTGCATGCGTGAATTCATCTTTGTCACCGTCCTGCTGCTGATGTTCTTTGTACCGGACGGCAAATACGACCGCAGCCTCAGCATGATCGTCAAGCCTCTCGCCGAAGCGATCTTATCCGCTGTCATCTACGTCAACACCCTTTACAAGTACATCGACAAAGAAAACCGCCACACCGTTTAAAATATTATTAAGATGCTCAAACGCTGTCAGAACTTCCGGACAGCGTTTTTTTATCCGATAAAGTCTCTCATACAAAAAGAAAACCTCCGTCTTATGACAGAGGCTTTGTTTCACATTGATAAATGTTTTTTAGAATCCTTCGCCGTTGTAATCCGGATTTGTGGCATAGCCTAAACCTTCGTAGGTAACTGCTGTGACCTTGAATGGCTTGAAGGCTTCCGTCAGATCGCCGTCTTCAGTGATCTGCGGTTCACCATCCACCTTGACCAGATAGCTGAAGTAACCGTAATTCATACCGAAGACTTTGTCTTCACCATTGTAGTAGTCAGCGGTCCAGCCTTTGTTGACCAACTCTTCGCAACTCATGCCGACCAGCTTGTCCATTTCTTCCTGGCTAGGAACAGCTTCACTGATGTTGATGATCTTGTCGATCGGCAGGACAGCAACCATTTCGTTGTACTTCTTGTCGTATTCCGGATCATCGAAATCCAATGCCATCAAAGCATCAAACGTCTCTTTGGAAATGTTGGATTCTGCGCGATAGACGGTGTTGTTGAGTTCAAAGGCACAGACATATTTGCCTTCGACCATGCTGTAACCGTGCTGCGGCAAACCTAAGACATCGCCGATGACCTTGGCATCTTCGATCTTGTCAACCGTCGGTCCGTCATAGCCTGAGCTCATGGCAAATACAGCAACGTATTCACTCTTTTCTTCGACCGTGTCCGTCAGTGCCTGATCATTGGAATAATCAGCACCGTTCTTCGTCCATTTGACAAAGACATAGTCCTCATCCGGTTCGCAATACATGGAAACCGTTGCGCCTTTATTGACCATCGAGCCGGCAGACGTTGCCGGATACTCCTTGTCGATTGCCGGAACTTCACTTCCTTCTGCTAAAGCGATGCGTCCCGGGCCGTAGGTATTGACTGTGACCAGAACCTGATCATTGTTTTCAGCTGGTGTTTCTTCTTTTTTTGCACAGCCGCTCATCATCAGCAGCATGACGGCAACTGCAATCAGTAATTTTTTCATTCTTATTACCTCCCTTACTTATCTTTTCAAAGATAAGCACAATTCATTATATCTACAATTCTCCTCACCTGCCTATATCAAGTGACAAAATCGGCTCTTAACACTGTGTTAGAATGAAGACGTAAAAAGCCAGGAGGAAGTTTCATGAAAACAATGTTTACAAACGGCATGATCGTCGATGGCAGCGGAGACAAGCCATACAAGGGCTGCCTTGTGATCGAAGGCGACAAGATTCTTTTTGTCGGCGAAAAGACAGAAATCAAAGCTGACCGAGTCATCGACGTGAACGGTGCCATGATCTGCCCGGGTCTCATCGACGCCCACTCCCACAACGACTTCTTTTATGACCGGGAAGACGCCGAGAAATACTATAAGCCTTTTATTATGCAAGGCATCACCACCCAGATCACCGGCAACTGTTCCTTCTCGCCTTTCGGCATGGACGAAAACACGCCTTACAAAGACAAGATCGGCGGCGGTCTTTTCGATGCCCACCACCCAGGCAGCTTCAAACAGTTTAAACAGCGGGCCAAGGGCAATCTCTATGTCAATATGGCGCCTTTAGTCGGCAACGGCTCCGTACGAGCCGGCATGAGCGGCTATGATCCTGCCCCATATAATAAGGAACAGATCGAAAAAGAAATGTCCTACGTCAAAGAGGCGATGGATGAAGGTGCCTTAGGCGGATCCTTCGGCTTTATGTATGAACCAAACCGCTACTCCAAGGAAGATGAGCTGATCGCCTTTGCCAAGACGATCGCCTCATACGACGGCATCATCACCATTCACCCGCGTGCCTGCTCGATCGTTTCTGCTGACTATCCTTTAATCACCAGAAAATCCCATCTGGAAATGGGCCTGGATGAAGCGATCGACATCATGAAAAAGTCGGGCTGCCGTCTGGAATACTCCCATCTGATTTTTACCGGTGCCAGAAGCTGGAAACTCTTAGACAAAATGCTGAAGACCTTCCACAAGACCCGCAAGGAAGGCTATGACATCGCTTATGACAATTACGCCTTCCACTACGGCGCTTCCGTCATCACTGTCGTCTTCCCGGAATGGTACGCTTCCTTATCCAAGGAAGAAAGACAAAAACCGATCAATCGCCTCAAACTTTCCTGGACCATCTTAATGTACCGCAAGGTCTTAGGCATTGACTGGGATGACCTGGTCGTCGCCTACATCGGTGAAGACTATAAACAATACGAAGGAAAGACTGTCTTGCAGCTGGCCAAAGAAGAATGCGTCACACCGATCGACATGTATCTCAAGCTCGTCGACCTCTCCAATCAGGCCGGCAGCATCTACCTTGGCAAATACTACAATGACGCCATCGTCAAACGCCTGATGGAAGATGATCTCTCCGTCTTTATGACCGACGCCTGGGTCGAAGACAAGGGCTTACAGAACATCGCTGCCTTCCAGACTTTCCCGCAGTTCTTCCTTCTGGCAAAGCGCTACGGCATGCCTTATGAAAGGATCGTCCGCAAGATGACCGGCGCAACCGCCGACCGCTATCGCCTGGAAAACAGAGGCTACCTCAAGGAAGGCTACAAAGCCGATATCACCATACTGGATGTCGACAAGCTCAAGGTCAATGAAGCGATTCCCGATTTCACACCGGAAGGCATTGAATACGTCTACATCAACGGCTCACCGATCGTTGAAGAAGGCAAATACCTTTCTGTGAAAGCCGGTGAACTGATCTTAAGAAAAGGCTATAAGGAAGCAGAAGAAGAAACAAAACAAAGCCCTGCTTCAAAGCGCAAAATCTTAAGAAAAGTGGTTCGCGTATAGACTTCAACAAAACAGCCTCCCATGGCTGTTTTTGAATCCATGCTTTTTAAGCCCAGGTTTATAAACTTTGTTTTGTGTATTATCATATTGATATGTTGTAAAAACGACATCAACTCTTTGGAGGATGCGATATATGAAGAAAGTAATAACTTTATTTTTAATACTCATGATAGCCTTGTGCCTGTTTGGCTGCAGCGAAAAGGAAGAAGATGTTCCGTCGGAACCGCTTCCTGCAACCATTGAAGCGATCGACCAGGCCGGCCGCACCGTCATCATCAAAAAGGAAGTCGAACGGATCATCTCTCTGTCTTATCCGATCAGCGCCGCCCTTCTTGCCTTAGGTCAAAAAGACAAGCTCGTCGCTGTCGAAGCCAAAGCCGACACCCGTCCGCTTTATCAGCTGGCCGCAAAGGAGCTGATCGCTCTGCCGTCCTTTGACGCCGATAAGCAGCTTGATACAGACGCGCTCCTGAAACTGGAACCCGACCTCGTCTTCCTGGACGCAAAACAGGCAGCAGCGGCTGATGCCTTATTGGAACAGGGCGTTCCCGCGATCGTCGTTGACCCCAAGGATTACGACAAGTTTATTGAAATGATCTTCTTAGCCGGCGCGGTTTGTGATGTACCGGCCAAGGCACAGGAACTCATCGTCTATTACGATAAGCTCATCGATGAAATTGTAACCATCACCGATGGCACCGCCAGACCGAAAGTCTACATCGGCGGCTCCTCATCTCTTTTAGCTTCCTGCACCGCTTCCATGCATCAGAAACAGATCCTGGAAACAGCCAGCGCCAGACCGGTCTTTGCCGCCCTGGAAGGAAATACCTGGACCGGCATTGCTGCTGAACAGCTCCTTCAATGGAATCCGGATTACATCTTTATTCCGGAAGATGCCGTCTATACAACGGAAGATCTGCTGAACGATGAAAGTCTTGCTGAACTTTCGGCCATACAAAACGAAAATATCTATGTTCTTCCTTCAATGATCGAAAGCTGGTCACAGCCTTCTTCCGCATCCATCCTTGGTTTGTATTGGGTGGCACAGACTCTGCATCCGGAAAAATTCGAAGAGGACCGTTTCACTGGGGAAGTAAACCGCTTCTACAAGAAGTATTACAATATCGATTTAGAAAATCAGGGATCCTAAAGATCCCTTTTCTTTATATATAAAATAAAAGACAGATGCCTGTCTTATTTTGAGCAAAAAAATGGCGGGGGTGTGCCCCCTCACCATTTATCGTATTTCATACTTTTGTCTGTATGTCAACAGAATGATTTTACCTTCGGTACATTGTGGTCTATTTGTTGAACAGACCGATCATCTTTTCGATATTCTCTCTGTCGTCAAAATCTGTAAACACGACAACCGTCATATAATCACCCAAATGACGGCAGGCAAGCGTCTGCTGAACCGTCCTTCCCTCAAATGTGTAATTTACATCAACCGCTCTGTAAGAATGACCGGAAAGTTCCAGATCATATTGTTCACCGGCCTCAAAATTTTCGTTGGACTGGCCAAGGCTGTTGACGACGACCGATGTATAGGTATTTTCATCGATCTGGGTTGCGTTTTCCGCTTTCAGATTTTCATACAGGATGCCTGTATTGCAGCCGCGGAACGGATCAATGACCTGCAGCTCAGGAATACTGATCTCTTTTTCATATTCTTCTCTTCCCCAGGAAGACAGATCGGTCGATGCGCCATTCAGATAGTTTGTCACCAGCTCTTCATCGGTCGATGCCATATATGTATCGGCAGTGTCGATCCTGAGCTTGATGCCGGTCACTTCATTGACGAAGTTCTTGCGGTTTTCATCCCAGGTGCCTCTTGTGAAATTGCTTGCCGTCACCGCTTCTGTTTCGGCTTCACTCGTTTCTGCCGGTGCCGTTTCCGCACTTTCTGCCGTATTCGCTGCTGTCTCTTCGCTCTTGTTTGACGAACAGGCTGACAGGCTTATAACCATAAACAGCGCCAACAATGCGCACAATAATTTTTTCATATTGATGACCTCCGATTGATATCTCTACTTCTATTCTAACAAAAACGCCGCCAGAATCCTGTTAACCCACATTTGACACTCCTTCGTTTCTGTGTTGAAGTAAAATGAAAACAGTATAACAATTGCACAGGGAGAGCCAGCTTATGGACAAAGGACGTATGGAAGCATTCAGCGATGGTGTCATTGCCATCATCACAAGTGCGATGACTTCAAAGACTACAGTAATCGTTGCTAAAACCTTCAATATTCCAGCGGTTCTTTTCATATATGAACACCTTCTAACAATTTCGTTCTAGTTCTTTTAAAAAGAGATGACACAAAGGATTTCAATTTTTTCATTCATCCGCCATCTTCCCAAACGATACGGTACGGGACTTTCGGTCCTATTGATATAATAGAAACAGGAGATTTCACGCATGAAAAAATTATTAACCATTCTGACACTTACCATTCTTTTATTTCTCTGCGGCTGTTCCTCAAGTGCACCGGCACCCGCCAAAGCGACAAAGACCTACCTGATCGATAACCTTATGATCACCTATCCTGATGAAGAAGCTTATACCGCAAGGCAAGACAACGAATTCATGCATTCGATCTTCAATACGGCAAAAGGTACCAATGTCTCTATCGACCGCTATGAAATGACAGAAAACTTTGATCCGGTCGAAGAACTCAAGTCACTTGTTTCTAAAGATCTTATAAAAGAAGAAAACGGCATCACCTATGGCGTTCCTGCCGACAATGTCTTCTTACGCTTTATCAACAATGATTATTATTACTATTTGCTGGTCGGCAGCATCAGCGGCGTTGAAGCGACCGACGAACTTCTTGAAGAAGTCAAAGGCATTGTCTTAAGTGCTGCCATCGATTCCTCCATTGCCGTAGAAGAACCGGTCAAGACAAATGATGTCTTCCAGTTCAAGAGCCTGCAGATTGAGACACCGGCGGAACTTTCCTTCTCGGAAAGTACGGGTGACTTCAATTACGGCATCATTTCAAAAGATAGTTCCCAATTGCTGTTCATCAACTTTTCTGACAACGCAACCCTTGCCTCTGCCGGCTATGACGCCGAATCCATCGAGGCTTCCGTCTACGAAGGAAGAGAAACGCAGGATCTGGGAAATGGTTTTAAATACGTTGAATACAGTTTCACCACAGAAAGCGGTACGGAATACAATGCCCTCTATTCTCTGATGCATGATGCCGATGGCATCTACGATATCTACATTACGATGCGTATGGCCGACAAAGAAAAGGTCAGAGACAGCGCACTTTCCATTCTGAAAGGCATAAAGGTCAAATAAACTCAGGAAGGCAAAAGCCTTCCTTTTTTAATGAAGCACATCCGTTGACCTATATACCCCTCTGGGGTATACTATTAACGAAGAAGGTGAAACCGATGAATAAAAAAGAAAATCTTCGCTCCATGACGGATATGGCTCACCATTCCCGTTCGGAAAGCGAACAGAAAAATCTGATGAAACGCCTCAAGATCATTGAGGGACAGATACGCGGTCTGGAAAAGATGGTGGAAAATGACGTCTACTGTCCCGATATCCTGATTCAGGTATCGGCCGTCAATTCCGCCCTCAACAGTTTTTCCAAGGAACTCTTAAGCAAGCACATCAACGGCTGTGTCAGAGAAGACCTCGCCAACGGTAAGGACGAGAGTCTCGATGAACTGATCAAAGTCTTGCATAAAATGATGAAGTAGCAGGGGGAATTATGGAACAGTATATTGTTACAGGAATGAGCTGTGCCGCTTGTCAGGCCAGAGTCGAAAAAGCCGTATCCCAGGTACCGGGTGTCACTTCCTGCTCGGTCTCTCTGTTAACCAACTCCATGGGTGTTGAAGGAAGCGCTGCTTCTGCCGATATCATCAAGGCAGTGGAGAATGCTGGCTATGGCGCCTCGGTCAAAGGAGAAGAAACCAAGAAGGCTTCCGCTTCGCAGCGTCTTGCTGCCGAACAAGACGCCTTGAAGGATCGGGAGACCCCGGTCTTAAAACGCAGGCTGATCTTATCGGTTGGCTTCTTGTGTGTCTTAATGTATATTACGATGGGCCACAACATGTTAGGCTGGCCTTTACCGAAATTCTTAGAACATAATCACATCGGACTGGGCATTCTACAGATGTTACTGGCGATTGTTGTCATGCTGATCAACAGGAAATTCTTTACTTCCGGTATCTCTTCGCTCCTACATGGGGCACCAAACATGGATACCCTGATCGCCTTGGGCTCCGGTGTCTCCTTCTTGTGGAGCACCTACGTCTTATTGCAGATGACCTACCAGATCACCAACGGTGTCTCCAACATGGACCTGATGCCGTTATATCATGACCAGCTCTACTTCGAATCGGCTGCCATGATTCTGGCCTTTATCACCATCGGCAAGATGTTGGAAGCCATGTCCAAGGGACGGACGACCGACGCCTTAAAGGGTCTCATGAAACTGGCACCTAAGACCGCTGTCTTGCTGAGAGATGGAAAAGAAGTCGAAGTCAATATCGATGAAGTGAAAAGCGGCGACACCTTTGTCGTCAGACCGGGTGAAAACATTCCGGTCGATGGCATCATCTTGGAAGGAAACTCCGCAATCAACGAATCGGCTTTGACTGGCGAAAGTATTCCGGTCGACAAACAGGTCGGGGACATCGTCTCCGCTGCTACCATCAACACCTCAGGCTATCTGCGTTGCCAGGCGACGAGAGTCGGTGAAGATACGACGCTCTCCCAGATCATCAAGATGGTCTCCGATGCCGCAGCTACCAAAGCGCCGATTGCCAAGATCGCCGACAAGGTCTCCGGTATCTTTGTGCCTAGTGTCATCACGATTGCCATCATTACCACCATTGGCTGGTTATTGACTGGTGTCAATTTCGCAACAGCCTTAGAGCGAGGTATCTCCGTCTTAGTCATCTCCTGTCCTTGTGCCTTAGGTCTGGCCACACCGGTTGCCATCATGGTCGGCAACGGCATGGCTGCCAAAAACGGCATCCTCTTCAAGACTTCCCGGTCTTTGGAACAGGCCGGTAAGATGCAGATCATCGCCTTGGATAAGACCGGAACAATCACCAGTGGCGAACCTAAGGTGACCGACATCCTTCCTGTAGAAGCGGAAAGTGAGAAAGAACTGCTTAAACTGGCCAACGCCTTAGAAGCCAAGTCGGAACACCCTCTAGCTAAAGCGATTCTTGCCAAGGCAAACGAGGAACAGATCGATACACTTGAAGTAAAAGATTTTGAAGCCTTGCCGGGCAATGGTTTAACCGCGAAGTTAGGCGATTCGATCCTCTATGGCGGATCGCAAAAATATATCAAATCACTTGTCCATTTTAATCCAGAAATCATCGCAAAGTCGGAAACCTTATCCGATCAGGGTAAGACACCGCTCTTCTTTGTCCAGGATAAAAAACTCTTAGGTATCATCGCTGTTGCCGATGTCATCAAGAAAGATTCGCCAGAGGCGATCAAGCAGTTACAGAACATGGGTATTGAAGTCGTCATGTTGACCGGTGACAACGAAAAAACAGCCACGGCGATCGGGCAAACCGCCGGTGTCGATCATGTCATTGCCGGTGTCCTGCCGGATGGCAAGGAAGCGGTCATTCGTGACCTGCAAAACTTCGGTCAGACCGCCATGGTAGGGGATGGCATCAACGATGCGCCAGCCTTGACCAGAGCGGATATCGGTATTGCCATCGGTGCCGGTACTGATGTAGCCATCGATTCAGCCGACATCGTTCTGATGAATTCAAAACTGTCGGATGTCGCTTCGGCGATCCGTTTGAGCAGAGCGACCCTTCGCTCCATCCATCAGAACCTCTTCTGGGCGTTCTTCTACAACCTCATCCTGATCCCGGTGGCAGCCGGTCTGACACCGCTTAAGATCAATCCGATGATGGGTGCCGCTGCGATGAGCTTATCCAGCTTCACCGTCTGTATGAATGCCTTACGTCTCAACTTATTTAATCTGCACGACACCAGACATGATCATCCTT
>ONXX01000015.1 GCA_900321955.1 uncultured Bacillota bacterium
CTGAGATTTAATTATTTCCTCTGTCTACTTGACAGGGAAGGTATCAGTGTGTTCTCTTCTAACAGTGTGTTCTCTTTTGTTTCGTCGCTATTTTGCCAGAGCGGTGTAGACGTTCTCCAGAATCAAAGAAGCACCGGCGACTTCCGCACAGCTCATGATCTTCTTCTCATAGATCCGGCCGTTGTCATACAAGAAATCCCAGATCGAAGAGATCAGCAGATCTTCTTCCTCGGCGATCCAAGTCTCAGAACGCTGTATCATCCGATACTGGCGGAAAGACAGAGGACGCATCAGTTCACGTTTCATCGCCGCATCCGCTTCTTCAAATTCTTTGACGCCGCCGTTTCCGTCTTCTCTTGCATAATACTGAAACACTTTAAAGATATGACTGAAGTTGTCGATCAGATAGCGGTGCAGGACCGCCTTATCTTTTTCTTCCATCACTTCTGCCAGCTTCTTAAATTTGGCCAGGAAATCCGCATCGTAATAAACAAACTTATCTGAATTCATCTCTCCTCCCTGGCCAATCACTATCAATCAGCCGACGATCTGTTTTGCGAAATCTGCCGCTGCCTTGAGGTCATCCGCATCCGGTTTGCCCTTATGGATGCCCTTGAATTCGCCCTTGCAGTGGAATTCTCTTTCATCCATCGGAATGCCGACCTTATCTGCCTCGGCCTTGACCTTCTTATAGGTCGAGTTCAACATGGCAGCGGAACCGAAATTGACGATCTTTCCGACCAGATTCTTATCAAGTCCTCTGACGAAGTTCCTCACTTCCGGATCGATACTGAAAGCGTAATAGGAATTACCCAGGAAAAGGATATCGGTCTTCTCTCTGATCGGCTCAGAGATCGGATACGCTTTTACACCGAGTGCTTCAGCGACGGCCTCTGCCAGACGCTTCGTATTTCCTGTTTTTGTATAATATCTGACTGCGACATTCATTTATTTCGTCCTCCTGTTTTGTTGCTAAATCCATTTATAGCACATCAGGGAAGACGAGTTTCATTTCATGCTTTTTTGATTGCCTTGGCACAGGCATAGCCGGTAGACAAGGCGCTTTGTAAGTTGAAACCGCCGGTGAAGGCATCGACATCCAGAACTTCCCCGATGAAGTAAAGACCCTTACAAAGTTTGGATTCCATACTCTTGGGATCGACCTCATTGACATCCACGCCACCGCTGGTCACGATACCCTTATCGATATCTTCCAAAGACACAAAGGTGAGCGGGAAAGCATCCTTCCTTGGTTCCTTCTCGATCTCCCGCAGCAGACGCTTATCCAGTTTCTCTTCATCCAGTGCCGGTTTGAGATCCAAAGACAATGTCACATCCTTTTCCCGGTTGATCAAAGAAGACATCGACAGGACGACCGGACCGGTAATAGCCCCCGGCAGGAATTCCAGATCGCCAAACAGTGTCTTATGAAAACTTTCGTTTCCTGCTGTCAGAGAAACATTCTTCATCGTCAGCTTCAAAAGCGAAGCCGGGATCTTTTCTTTCACTTTCATCGGACATAAGGCGCTCTTTAAATCGATAATCGTATGTCCGAAATTCTTTGCGAAACGATAGCCGTCACCCGTTGAACCCGTGGATGAATAGGAGATGCCGCCGGTGGCGATGACCACCTTGTCGGCCGTATATTTTCTCTTGTCGCTTTCTACAACAAAGACGTCCCCGTCTTTTTTGATCTCTTTGACCTTTTCTTCGAAACGGATCTTCACGCCTGCCTTCTTGCATTCCCGGAAGAGGCAGTCGATGATGTCGGCCGACTTATCGGAAACCGGAAAGACCCGCTTTCCTCTTTCCGTCTTGAGCGGACAGTCGTGGCTGTTAAAATAGGCAATGGTGTCAGCCGGTGTAAAACCGTAGATGGCAGAATAGAGAAACTTCGGATTGCGCACGACATTGGCAATGAAGGTCTTGGCATCGCAGTCATTGGTGATGTTGCAGCGTCCTTTGCCGGAGATGTACATCTTTCGTCCTACCTTGGCATTGGAATCGATCAAAAGGACCTCATGATCCTCATCGGCACAGTTTAAAGAAAAGAATAATCCGGATGCCCCCGCACCGATACAGATGATCTTTGTCTTATTGTTTCTATCCATATCCATCATCTAACCTCGTACGCTTCCATTGTACCATTGCCGATCTCGCTCCAAACCCATCATCGTCTCGCTGTTCAGACACAGGAAAACGCCTGTTTTCAAAAATGGGAATGATGAAACAAGCGTCCTGTCTGATTCGATCGATATCATTCATTGAACGAAACGGTGCTTCTGTGATGTGTTTCGATCGCTGAGGTGCGTTTTTTCTATCCAAAGACGCCTCTTTACTTTACAATAAGAGCGGGGATATTCTGATGGAATGTTCTTATAAGGACAAAGAAGTCTAAGACCTCGACGCCCAGACAAAAGGAAGGAACAGGATCATCTGCGTGACAGACCTGGAATTAAGCATCCGCATTGCACAGCTGGTAAAAGAAGCCGGAGGCCGCGTCTTTTACGTGGGCGGCTGTGTGCGTGACAAACTCCTTCATCTGGAAAACAAGGACATCGATATCGAAGTCCACGGCGTCACACCGGAAACGCTCATCGAACTTTTAAAAACCATCGGTAACCCCATCAGTTTCGGCTCTTCCTTCGGAATCTTTTCCATCGCCGGCAATCACGTCGACATTGCCATGCCAAGAACTGAAGTGCCCACCGGTAAGGGACACCGCGATTTCACCATCGACTTAAATCCCTTCATCGGTTATAAGGAAGCAGCCAGAAGACGCGACTTTACGATCAACGCTCTCATGGAAGATGTTTTGAGCGGAGAAATCGTCGATTCCTTCGGCGGTCTGCAGGACCTGGAAAACGGCATCATCCGCTGCGTCGATCCCAAGACCTTCGTTGAAGATCCCCTGCGCGTCTTAAGGGCGGCCCAGTTTGCCTCCCGTTTCGGCTTTGACGTCGATGAAGCGACACTGGCTTTATGTAAAACCATCGATCTCTCCGCCCTCTCCAGGGAACGGGTCGAAGAAGAGATGAAGAAAGCCCTCATCAAGTCAAAGAAGCCTTCCGTTTTCTTTGAGGTCTTAAGAAAAACGGACCAACTGAGCGTCTGGTTTAAAGAAGTAAAGGAAATGATCGGCGTGCCCCAGGATCCCATCTACCATCCGGAGGGAGATGTCTATACTCACTCCATGGAAGTCCTTGACCGCGCTGCCCTGTATCAAGACAAAGTTTCTGATCCCTATCATTTCGCCTTACTGGCTTTGACCCACGATTTCGGCAAGATCATCACTACGCAAGTCATTGACGGACGCATCCATTCCTATCGTCATGAGGTCGAAGGATTGCCAAAGATTCATTCCTTCATCCGCCGTCTGACTTCCAACCGTGACATCATCCGCTATCTGGACAATATGGTTCCTTTGCATATGCGGCCGATGTCTCTTGCCTATGAACATGCTTCGATCAAATCCACCAACCGCCTCTTTGATCAAGCCCTCTATCCACAGGATCTGATCTGCATGGCCTTAGCCGATTCCGGTGTCAGCGAAGACCATGAACGCATCCTCTTCCTTAAGAAGCGCTATGAGATCTTTCAGGACTATATGAACAGGCCCTACGTCGACGGAAACGACCTGATCAAAGAAGGTCTCAAGCCTGATAAGGATTTTTCCGCGATCCTGGCTCATGCCCACAAGCTGCGTCTGGCCGGTGTCAAAAAAGACGACGCTCTCAAACAGACGCTTGCCTATGCCGGGAATCTCAAGAAGAAAGAAGACTGATTCTTTCTTTGAAACTTTTTTTGAGAGCGAATATGTAAAGAAAACACTATGTTATTTGAAAGGAAAATACCCGCATACCTGATCGATTCGGAAAACGTCGGATCGACCTGGGTCGACCTGCTTCAGACCGATGAGAAGTTCGATCTGTACATCTGCGTCACCGAAAATGCCAAGAGCTTAAATTTCACGCTTTTGAAAGAACTGACCGGTGACACCAGACACAAGATCAACATCATCGAATGTCAGCCGGGTAAAAATTCTCTGGACTTCTATCTGTCCTCCTATATCGGCTATCTGATCGGCAAAGGCAAACATTCCGCCTACGTCGTCGTATCGCAGGATACCGGTTATGATCACGTCATTGAATACTGGTGCTCCCAGGGCTATGATGTCAAACGCATCAACACCAAGCCGGAGACCCAGAAGAAACAGACGCGCAAGACACCGGTCAGAAAACAGAAGACCGAAGTCAAGAAGGCTCAGCCGCAGGCACCGATCAATTCGGAAACCAGAGTCATCGTCAAAGATGAATCCAAGGTCGCCAAGCCAAGCCAGACGCCGAAGCAGAGAAAGAAACCGCAGCCGGTCGATCCGCCCAAGGAAGAAAAGGCCGTAAAGAAAAGAGCTTCAAAGAAAAAGACAAACGTCGATCAGAATGAAGCCAAAGTCTTCCTGGAAAGTTTATTAAAGGACTATCCGTCCGAAGAGATCGAACAGATCAAAGCCGCCTTAGACAAGGTGCCGGCAGAGAAACGCACGGACAAGAACTACATCTACCGTGGACTCATCCGCCGCTTCAAGAGCGAAAAAGGACTGGCCATCTATTCCCTCTTAAAGAAAGATCTGGACAAGTATTATGCAAAAAACTCTTAAGTCAAACGCTTAAGAGTTTTCTTTTTCCTCAAAGAGGTGATGGTACATGACCTCCGGTTTATCAATGAAGGCCTTTAAGATGCGGTAGTGTTCTGTCTCATGGTAGCTCGTCTTTTGAATGCCCTTCTCACTTAATTCAAACAGGTCAGCATCAGGATAGGACATCAGGATCGGCGAATGGGTGGAGATGATAAACTGGGAGTCCTTTTCCACCAGATCATGGATGTGCACCAATAGCTGCATGAGTCTGGCCAGAGACAAGGCCGCCTCCGGTTCATCCAGTAAATATAAACCTTTTCCGGAAAAGCGGTTCTTCACCAAGGCCAGGAAACTCTCACCATGGGACTGTTCATGCAAGGAAACACCGCCGTAGTAGTTGATCAGTGGCTGACCACCGCCACTGTTTAGGACATCGACTTCGCTGGCAAAGTTATAAAAACTCTCGGCTCTTAAAAAGAAGCCGTCTTTCGGATAAGCCGTACGGGAGATCGTCAGATACCTGTGCAGATCGCTGTGCGTCGTCCGGGTCGAAAAGGTGAAGTTCTTCGTGCCACCTTCCGGATTGAAACCGCAGGCGATTGCCAGTGCTTCCAGCAGGGTCGACTTGCCCGAACCGTTTTCCCCGACAAAAAGACTCACCTCTTTATCAAAATGCAGTTCCTTATTCGTCAGCTGAACAATGGATGGAATATGGGAAAAGTAGCTTCCTTCCGGAAGGGTTTCATCGATCCGCACACTTTTTATATATAAGCCATCCATAGTTTAGCTCCTGAATAATTGTTTCGTATGTTCAATGACCATCGCCTTGATTTGCTGGGCTGTATAGCGGGCGTTTTCAAAGCGCAGATGCGGGAAGGCATCCAGTAAGCGCCGTTCCTGAAAGTTGAACGATTCTCTTAGCTTTGCAATGCGATCGGCATACGGCAGATCTTCCATCTTCATCGCCAATTCGCTCTTGGCTTCGCCTAGGGATGCAACCAAAGCGGCATACTTTTCTTTAAAGTCTTCCATGTTGGAAACCGTGATATAGGTATCCACCGCAATAATCACGACGATCAAAACAGCCAGTCCGTTAATAAGATTGTAGCTCATCCGATCGGTCGTGTGGATAACTAACCATGGGTGGAAATACAGAACCACCAGTGTCGCGAAGGCGCCAAAGGCAAGAAAGCCAAGGTAGTAGATACGGCCGTTGAGATTGAGCGGCTTATTGGAATAATCCCACCAGCGGGCATGGAAGAGCTTCTCCATTGCCCAGGATGTGAAGTACTCCAAGACGCAGTTGATGACACCTGCCAGTAAAAATATGGTCAGTGGATCTTTCAAACCATTTAAGAGATGGACATCCAGCAAGGCACCGCAACCGTAGATCGGAATATAGGGGCCGTTGAGAAAGCCGGAATTGTACAAACGCTTGTGGGTGATCGAGCGAAGCGTCGATTCATAGATCCAGCCCATGAAGCTGTAGATCATGAACCAGATCAGATTCTTAGAAATAAAATCCATAAGAGTCACTTTGGCCGATTGGCATTCCCCCAGTCACAAAGACGATCCAATACTTTAACTAAGGAGTGACCCCTCTCACTTAAGGAATACTCCACTTTCGGCGGGATCTGCGGATAGACTTTCCGCAGGATCAGATCATCCTTTTCCAGCTCCTTGAGATTCTGCGAAAGCGTCTTGTCGGCGATGTTTTTGAGATAGCGCTGCATCTGATTGAAACGCACCGGTTCATACTCCATCAGACAGTAAAGGATGACCGGCTTGTATTTGCCGGAAATCAAAGAAAGGGTATAGCTGTAGCCGGTTGCATCAAAATCGGCTGTTTCGATATTCTTCTTCATATCACTTACCTAAATGTAAGTACCTGTACAAAATGTAGGTACTTGTAGACTTTACAGCATAATGGTATCATTCACCTGTAAGTAAAACAAGGCCAAGCGCCTGAGAAAGGAAAAACCATATGAAAAAAGATCTGGGAATTGTCGATGCCATCTACCCAATGCCGGTACTGATGGTCGCTGCTTATGATGAAAACGGCAAAGTCAATGTCATGAATGCCGCCTGGGGACAGATCGCCGATGATGACAAAGTGATCATCTTTATCGGCGAAGGAAAAAAGACCTGGCTCAACATCCTGGCTTCCAAGGCCTTTACCGTTGCCCTGGCTGATGAAAAGCACATGGATGTCGCCGACTTCTTCGGCATCGCTTCCGGCAACAAGATCGATGACAAATTCGAACGCACCGGCTACCACGCCGTCAGATCCGACAAGGTCAACGCTCCGATCATCGAAGAATTCCCTGTCGTCATGGAATGCGAACTGCTGGAACACTTGAAAGACGAATATGTCTCCGCCATCGTCGGCAGAATCGTCAATGTCAAAGCCGATGAGGAAGTCCTCGACGAAAAAGGAAAAGTCGATGTCACCAAGACCAGAGCTTTGATCTTCGACCAGTTCAGAAGCGGCTACTATGTCACCGGTGAAAAGGTCGGTCAGGCCTGGAATGCCGGCAAGGACATCAACCTCAAAAAATAATCATATATCCAAGCATCATAAAACCGCAGAATCTGCGGTTTTGTTTTGCCTTATAACATTTATCGATCGATGCGGACCTCTGTCTTTTCGGCGATCTCCTCGATCAATGTCCTATCCGGCAGATCTTCGCTCATCACCATCGCCGTACCGGTCGCCCCACCATAGCGCAATGCTTCTTCTATACCTTTGTTTAATGACAGCTGACCGACAAAGGCTGCCAGCATCGAATCGCCGGCACCGACTGTCTTGTAGAGCGTGACCTTCGGCGACCTGATTGCGTAGCTTCCCGCTTCGCCGTCATAATAGGCATTCCTGCCGCCAAATGACAAAAGGATATTTCTCACCCCGCACTCATGAAGCAACGGCAGATAGTCTTTATAGTTTTCTTCGCTGATTTCCGCTTCATTCAACATGAACCTGAACTCATCGATGTTCGGCTTGATCAGAAAGATATCCAGACCCTTCAGATCTTCTGCCGTCATATTCGGCACATCCAGGACGACCTTTGCCTTTTTATCGCTGGCCTTGCGGCAGATCTGTTTCACGTAATCCTTATCCACGTTTTTCGGCAGATTGCCGTTGATCATCAGATAATCATTTTCGTTTAATTCATCAATGGCTTTAAGCAGTTCTTCCTTTGCCTTTTCGCCGATCACCGGTCCGCCGGAATTGAAGGCTGTTTCCTGCCCACCCAGGACCTTGACGTTGATGCGGGTTGCCCCTTCTTCGTTGTTGATCGGGCAGGCTTCAATAAAAGAATACTTCTTTAAGAACTGATCGATAAACTGACCGGTCAGCCCGCCGCAAAAGTAGACAGCCTTTGACGGGACAGAGAAAAGATCCAGGATCTTGGAACAGTTGATCCCCTTGCCACCGGCAGAATACTGGTATGCATCAAAACGGTTGATCTGCCCCAAATCGATCGTATCAACACGAATGTAATAATCCACGGAAGGGTTGAGCGTGACGGTATAGATCATTTTTTTTCTCCTTAGGAATCCTGATATTTTTCCAGATGAATCGTTCCAATATAATATAAGCTGTCTTGTGAAACGGTCGCGAAAGTGATCTTTCTGCCATTTTCGCCGCATTTTACAAGCTCATACGGAACATTGGAATCGCTGTAGCGGGCATAGAGAGAGTCTTCGCTCTCCCTTTTCATTTTGACAAAAACATTTAAACCGAAATCATCCATGGCGTCGATGACACGCTGCTTGATCAGCAAGCGGTAATACGGCAACTCCGGATTATCCAGGACATACCTGTTCGCATGACGCTGATCGGGAACGAGGTAGGCATTTTTGTTTTCTTCCGCATCTACCGGCAAGGCATAGTAGTCCGCATCCAGGATCGCCTGCAGTTCTTCAGCCTTTCCGGCTTCTTCAAGCAGGATGTCTCCTTCTTCCAGAACAAAGTTTGGTACATAGGACATTACGTAGACGCCTTCCAGGACTTCGATAAAGACGTTCCTGTACCAGTCCACACCTCGGGAAAAGAACAGATTGGCGATTGCCACGACATCCTGATCATATGCTCTGATGTAATGGCTCATGAAATCGACGGACAACATGCCACTTCCTGCTTCAAAGATAGTAAACTCACAGCTTCCATCCAGATATTGGCTCATCACTTCATTGAATTCATTGATACGCTGTTCATGATCGACGCCCTCTTCCTTTTCAAGAAAGATCCGCAGATCATAAGGACGAGCTTTTTCCTTTTCCAGGTAAGCTTTGATGTCTCCCTCGTAGAGGCTTGTAAAGACGCAGTGATCAAAAGTTGTCATTGCCGTTCGGTTGAGATCGTATGCCGCGACCAGTCTGTTTTTTGTAACCTTGTCCAGCATCGGAACCAGGATCTCGGAATTAAAATCTTCCTTGATCTCCTTAGCCTGACGATCATCCGCAAAGTATTTCTGAGTGTTGTTCCAGTAGACCGAATAGCCGTCACTCATTTCATAAGCCCGGTCTTCCGTTTCCGTATAACCGAACATGCCGTTATTTCCTGCCTTGTACGATCTTTTGATGTCCACATCCTTGAGTCCGTATTTTTCTTTGTAGTATTTTAAGGCTCTTCTCTCGACGTTTTCATAATGCAGGCTTCTACAGCCGCTTAAGAGTAAAAGCGCCAGAAGAAATACGCAAAGCAGTCCTTTTTTATTCATGTTCATACGCTTTGATTATATCGTTTTTACCTCTTTTAAAGAAACTGTTCGATCTTCGTTTTTCATTTTTACAGTCGCTTGTGCGGTAAAATGAAAGCGGTATGAGATTAAACAACGAAAACATCCACGCCTCGATCAAAGAGTTTGAGAAACAGTTTCCCGAAGACCTTCAGACCAGACTGATGATCGAAGAAGTCCTTTTAAATTTCCGTGATCATTTCGGAACAAAAGCCGAATACGGTTTTCGCGTCCGCCGCAGGCCGTTTGGCTTCTCCCGTGTCCTGATCTCGCTCAAAGGAGAACCCTTCAATCCGCTGGCGGAAAGCAAAGAAGACAATATCTCGCTGATTCTCTCTTCCCTGATGGAAGATACCGTCAAAAAGGATTCTTACCGTTATCTTTTAGGCACGAACTTTGTCCGTTTCACTCTGGCCAAAGACAAGAAAAGCAGAAAGATCCCCGGCGGCAACGTCACAATCGCTGCCTTGCTGGCGGTGATCTGCGGTCTGGCTTTCCGTCTGGTACCGGAGGCTGTGCGCCTGCCGATTCTGAGTGATCTGATCGAACCGGTCTCTTCCAGACTTCCGAAAGTCATCTCTGCACTTTCCGTACCGCTCATCTTCGTATCGATCCTGACCGGCATCTGTGCCCTGGATGAGATCTCTTCCTTGAGCTCTTTAGGCTCCAGAGTCATCAAGCGCTTCTTTTTAACCATCTTATTTGTCATGGGCGTCACCTTCCCGTTCTGTCTGCTCTTCTTCCCCAACACCTTATCTTTCGGTAAAGGGGGCTTTGAAGTCCAGACCCTGATCACCTTCTTGTTGGACATCATTCCAACCAACGTCTTTACGCCCTTCACCGAAGGACGTACCGCCCAGGTGGTCTTTCTCGCCTTTGTGGCCGGCATCGCCTTACTGACCCTGTCGGACACCACGGCAAGGATCCGGGCCCTGGTACCGGAACTCAATGCCCTGCTTCTACAGATGATGAAGTCTGTCTCTTTCATCATCCCGGCCGTGGTCTTCTTATCCTTATTCAAGACCTTTGCCGGCGGTGATCTGGAAGCTGTCGTCTCTTCATGGCGCTTTGTGGCCGTCAACTATCTGGCAACCATCACCGCGGTCACTTTGACCGTCCTTCGTTTGCCGGTATTCCATCGCTACAGTGCCCTCACCTTTATCAAAAAACTGCAGCCTTTACTGGTCGGCTGTTTTGCGACAGGCAGCCATTCGATCTTCACCAACCTCCAGTATGAACTGGCAGAAAAGGAACTGGAGATCCCCAAGAAACTCTACAGTTTCTGGATCCCTCTGGCCCACGCCTTATTTGCGGTATCCAATATCGTACCGCTATTTGCCTCGGTCTTCTTCAACGCCTATACCAACCATCTGGAAGTCACCTTTTCCAAGCTGATCCTGATCGTTCTCTTACTGGTCGAACTGGCCATCGCTTCGCCGAAAGTTCCGGGTGGCATCCTTGCCACCTACTCATTACTTTTTGCTGAAATCGGCTTACCGGACAATGTCCTTGGACTCCTTATGGCCTCCAATGTCTTTTTGGTCAACTTCGAAGTGGCATCCGGCATGCTGCTGAAGTTCTCGGATCTTGAAGATCTGCACTTGCGCATGCAGAAAGAAAAAGCAGCAAATCATTAAAAAACGCAAAGAAAAAAGACATCGTTGATGACGTCATTTATCCCTCTTCGATGTCTTTTTTGTATTCCTATTTTCTGGTTACTTCATCACCGTAGATCGTCTTCCAGTCATTGGCCATGGAAATAGCGACCCAACCGTTTTCTTCACAGTCCTTAACCATCTTTTCCGCCTTTTCCACGTTGCCGTTTTCTCTGACGACATCGTCACAGCATAACATAAAGCCCATGGAACGATACGGATTGTTGGCAGTTGCATAAGTTGCCATTGCGAAGTCAGTGGAAGAATTGCCGAACGCCAGTACAGGCTGAACGCCGATCTCCTGCTGGATGGTGGTGACCTTGTTGGTCCTGAGGTTCTTCAACAGGAACTGTCCGGCAAGAACCAGATCATCATCACTCGTGAAATTGTAGTCTAAGCCGTCCGTATCTGCCTGCGAAGAAGCGACGACCAGCTGGTCAGAACCGATGATCTGACGTGGCGGAATATTCAGGAAGGACAAGCCCTGGACAGCACCTCTGACGATCAGACGGTCCGTACCGGAAACGATGTAGCATTGGAAATCATTGTTCTGCAAATAGTCGATCACTTCCACCATCGGAAGGTAGAAGGCATCGCCGCGGTTCATATTGTTGTAGCCCGGAGACGGTGTCTTGGCAAATTCAGCGACATAGTCATAGAACTCTTTGATGGTCATGCCGGCAAAGGCAGAAGCAACTGCCTGACCATGTAACGCCATCAGATCGGAAGCGGATTTACCGGTATCGATGAACTCCTGAATCTTATCGGCAACCATCAGTTCGAATTCACTTGCCGTGTGATTTGGATCTTCGAGGACTCTGTGCATCAGCAGCATGTGATCGAAGTAGACCGGATCGGTCTCACAGAACAGTGTACCGTCAAGGTCAAAGACGGCAACACGGTTTTCTAACGGAATGAAATTGGCGGAAGCAGGATCGGTGACATCCTTGACGTATTCTTCAAGGGCGGCCTTCGCCGGCGCATCATCGTTCCATAAGGACAACCAGTTTTCTTCAGCCTGTTCAGGTTCACTTGTTTCGTTTTCAACCGTTTCGTTGACCGGTTCCGGTTCAACTGCTTTCTTTGACATGAGACTTTGTGCGTAGAGGAAGCTGACGAGAATCAGGAGGCAAGTCGAGACAATCGCTAAAGTCTTCCACTTCTTATTCATATCCATATTCTATTCTCCTTTTTTCAGGCATCGGATACCTGAGAAATATCGGGTTTTGCCCGCATTGACTATTATATCCCATTGATTCAAAAATGAAACTCTCAGATCAAAAGGGATCGTTCTGTTTATTGCGTTATGGTGATTGTCACATCGCCATTGCCCAGAAGCTCTTTTAATTCTTCCTGGCTCTTGTCTTCAATGTGTCCCAGCATCGTATAGGCCCAGGAATTGGACCCGTAGAAGACGACCAGCTGATCGCCGGAATACAAGACGATGTCGCCGTAAGACGTCGTGGTCTGTACATCGTTTCTCGGCAAACTCTGTCCGATAGCACCGACCTGTTCAAAGCCGCCGTACATGGACATCGAAATCTGCAGATCGTTTTCTTTTACGATGTCTTTTAATGCCTCAACACTTTCATTGTCTTGCCAGATGACATTGACTTCTTCTTCATTGATCCATAACTTCATATTCACATCTTCCTTTTCTGTTATTTCATTCTCGCTTGTTTCTTTTGTTTCCGCTGTTTCTTCTTTCTTTGTACTGCAGCCTGCCATTAAGAATATAAGCAGGATGCAGATGATCATCTTCTTCATCGCACAGTCTCCTTCCGGTATTTTATCTGTCTTCTTTGATTGGCTTTCTGTCGCCAAAGACCAGCCGGCTGTATACCGGTGTGATCAGAAAGCTTAACACGAAGTTTGCCGCGATCGAGATGCATTCCGATCTTAATAACATCGGCCAGAACGGGATCTTCGCCCCATGGGCAGTCGCGGACGAATGGACCAGACAGACCATGAAGAAGGTCATGAACGGCGTATAGCCGATCGCCGATACGGCCGCCGCAATGATGCGGGCCTTTAAAGTGCCGGGTCTGGCACCTGCCTTTTCACACAAGGCATCACTGATCTTCTTGATCGGTATGATAAAGCCGATGATCAGTGAGATCAGAAAGCTGATGCAGAAACTCTTTAAGAAGCCCGGGACAGTAAACATCCCCGAACTCAGATTGCCGATCAGCGATAAGACAAAGCTCATCGTTATTCCCATCAGTAAACTCATTTTGACTGCCGGATTTTTCGTCATATTATTCCTCGGATAAATTAATTATATCGAATTTCGCTATAATCAAATTAGTAAGAAAGGATGATCCATTTATGAAACTGCTGGTCTTCGATATCGGCGGGACAGAAATCAAATATTCGATCATGGACGAAACACTGTCCATGGAACACAGCGGACATGTCCCGACACCGATTGATTCTTTTGAATCCTTTTCCAAAATCATCTGTGACATCTATCAGGAATACAAAGAGGAAGTTGAAGGCATTGCCATGTCGATCCTCGGTTTTGTCGATTCAAAAAACGGTGTCATCAAAGGCGGCGGCCTTCTTCGCTACAATTGGCAGCGGCCTTTACGGGATGAACTAAGCAGGCTCTGCGGCTGCAAAGTCGTCATGGAAAATGACGGCAAGGCGGCAGTCAAAGCGGAATACCGGAAAGGTTCTCTGATCGGCACACAAAATGCAGCGGTCTTTGTGGTCGGTACCGGTGTCGGCGGCGGCTTAGTCGTCAACGGCCAGCTTTTACGAGGGATCCATGAGACGGCCGGCGAATTCAGCTTCATCTCCTCCGATCTGGAAAAATTCAACGGACCGGACAGTTTTGTCGGCTACACCTGTTCGACCCGATCGCTTTTGGATGAATACAAAATGCTCTCGCAAAGCGAAGAAGCGATTGACGGCCGTCAATTATTTGAACGTCTGTCTGCAGATAAAGCCGCAAAAGAAGCTCTGGATCATCTTGGCATGCGCATTGCCAAACAGATCTACAACCTCTATTGGATTCTGGATCTGGAAAAGGTCGCTATCGGCGGGGGCATCTCGGCACAGCCTGCCCTGATCGAAGCGATCAATACACAATTCAAAAAACTCATTGAAGGCCACCCGATGGCCAAATACCTGCCGATCAAGGACCTGCAGATCGTCAAAGCCAGGTACGGCAATGAGGCCAACCAGATCGGTGCCTTCCTGACCTATCTGGAACAAAAGGAAGCATAGCACTTAAAAAGGAGATTGCGTCATCTCCTTTTTCTATTTTTTCTTTTCTTCTTCGATCAGCTGTTTGTTGACAAGTTCCGCAAACAGGCCGTTCTTTTCCATCAGCTCATCGTAGGTGCCCGACTCCACGATCAGCCCGTCTTTCAACATGATGATCCTGTCAAAATGCATGACCGTCGATAAACGGTGGGCGATCTGACGCTGACCGCCGGAGAAGCCACTGGAATTCGATTGCGATATTTCCGTGTTGAGGCCTAAGGGCAAACTGCGGATATATTCACCGATACAAGCCATATCCAAAGCCTTCCACACCTTTTCCTCACTGACGTTGTCATAACAGCCGAAGGTGACATTTTCATAGATGGTGCCCGGGAAGAGCTTGGAGAACTGGAAGACCGAACCGATCCTTTGACGCAAAGAGCGCTGATTGAGTTTGGTGATGTCTTTTTCGTCGTGGTAGACCGCACCGGTCGTCGGCACTTCCATGCCCATGATGATCTTTAATAGAGTCGATTTGCCGCAGCCCGATTCACCAACGATCGCCACCTTTTCACCGGCCTTGATATTTAAGGAGATGCCTCTGAGGCAGCCGATATGATCGGCATCGTAAGTGAAGTGAACATCTTCCACCCGGATATTGCCGCGCAGGGTGCGGACATAGTCCAGCTGACCCTTCTGGCTTGGTTCGTATTCAAAGATCGGACGGATCGTATCCGCCATTGTCGACATGCGGAACATCGAGTTCATCGTAGAGACCAGAGAGTTGATGACGCCCTGGAACATCGCAAAGGAAGAAGTAAAGACCATGTAGTCTTCCCTGGCCAGTCCGTTTATGACCGTCGCACCCATCAGCGTGATCGTCGTAACTAAAGACAGAGCAGACTGGATCGGACCGGAGTTGCGAAGCAGGAACGGTTTGGAATACTGGTTGTGCAGGATGCTCTGGTAAAGATCCGCCCACTTTGCATAGATGGACTTTTCTGCACCCATCGATTTGATCTTCATGATGCCCTTGATGGCCGAATAGAAGAAGCTGTCTGACTCCATACTTAAGGCCACTGTCTGGCGGTCGATCACCACACCCATGACGGCGGTCAGGATGGAGAATCCCACACGCACGGCCAGAAGAATCAAAGCCGGCGGCAATAATTCTTTGGAGATGCCGTTCATCTGTGCGATATAGGCACCGGAGAACGAGAAGTTCAGCAGGATATCCAGGAAGATATTGACGATGGTATTGGTCAGATTGTTGCACTGGCTGATACGCTTGGAGATCTTGCCGGTCGAGTTGTTCGAGAAGAATGATCTCGGTAACTGCAGGATCTTGGCCATGACCACACCCTGGACACGAAGCGAGACGCGGTTTCTGACGTTTGCCAGCATCCGCGACTTGATCTGGGTGACGATGACATTGACCATGCTTAAAAGCAGGAAGAGGGTGAGGATCGACTGGAACATCAGAGCGTTTCCTTCCACATCCTTGAGATAGACGGTATAGATCCACTGATTGATCTTCGGGAAAGCCAATCCCAAAAGGGTCATGATGCCGCTGGCGGCAACCAAACGGATCACATCGTTGGTCGTCAGATAGCGGAAGACCGCCATCACAAAAGTCAGCAGAACCGACTTGTACTGACGCATCGGCTGGGTAAAGACATAACAGGTCTGCTTCAGACTTCTTAGGAACTTTCTGGTGCAGATATTGGACTTGCCGTTTGCCGGATTATAAGCCTTGTAGCCGTAGATGCTAGGTTGCAGAACATATGGTTTATCCTGTTCATCAAAACAGAGGATATAGCTGGTCTTTTCTTCCGCTTCCTTCAGCAGATCATCCGTCTTGCGGTACATGACATTGTTGGGTTCCATGATCCTCTGGACCAGATCATCGGTGGAATAGTAGGCAAAGATCCGATTGGCAGGCAGCTTAAAACGATCCAGGATGTACAGCAAAGCCGCCTGCACGGCATCCAGGTCCATGTTCAGATTCACCTGCCTCTTGTCTTCCAGAAGCGCCTTGTCGGCACTTTTTTCCAACAGTTGGTTTCTTTCCTCTTTCTTTTTGATCAGGTCGGAAGTAATGCTCATTGCGAACTCACCAGTTTCTTATAGAGACCATCCAGGGCGTAGAGCTCGGAATGGGTTCCTTTTTCAACGATCTTTCCCTTATCCATGACGTAGATGCAGTCACAGTCCACGATCGTGGAAAGACGATGGGCAACGATGACACAGGTCGTGCCCTTGTCGCGTATTGATTTAATGACCTTGTCTTCAGTCAAGGCATCCAGAGCGGACGTAAACTCATCCAAAAAGAGAATCGTCGGTTCATGCGCCAGTGCCCTGGCCAGTTCCAGACGCTGTATTTCACCACCCGAAAAGTTCTGTCCGTTTTCCAGGATCTTGGTATTGTAGCCCAGGCGATCCGACATGATGCGGTCGTGGATCTGGGCATCTCTTGCCGCTAAAATAACTTCAAAGTCTTCCACCGTGTCATCCCACATGCGGATGTTGGCGTAGACCGTATCATCAAAAGTCGTCGCTTCCTGATCGACCGTCATGATCGAAGAATGGAAGACGACATCCGGAATTTCCTCACGCTTTTTGCCATCATAATAGATCTCGCCGCTTTCGGCTTTATAAAGATCGGCAATGACTTTTAATAATGTCGATTTGCCGCATCCCGTGCCGCCGACCAGAGCGATCATCTGTCCCTGTTTGATCTCCAAAGACACGTTGTCGAGGGCCAGGTCGTCACCGTTGTTGTAACGGTAGCACACGTTATTGACACTGATATTGCCTCGTAATTTTTCGTATTCCACGCCTTCTTCCAGCGGGATCTCTTTCGGCGTTTCCCGGTTCATGATGTCATTGACCCGTTCGATATTGGTGCGCATCGTCTGCATGGCGTTCATGGAGCTTAATGCCGAACTTAAGGAACTGCGCATATTGCCAAAGACATTCTGGAACATGGTCATCGTACCTAAGGTGAGTCTTCCCTGACCGATGAAGTAGGCACCAAGGAAGAGCTGTACTGCTCGAAGCAGGAAGGAATGGACGCCATCCACCATGGACATGACGCGGTTGATCCGCATGGAATCCATGCGGCTCTCGTTGGCCTGCATCAGGGACTCATACCACATCGAGAAGAAATCCTTCTCCGAACCGGTGGAACGGATCGTCTCGATCATATTCATACCGTTGAGGACGGAAGAATTCAAAGAGTTGGATGAAGTTGCATTGGCACGGGAGAGAATCGCGTTCTGTTCCTGCAGCTTCAAGGTGATCGCAAAATAAACTGCCTCAATCGCCAAAGAGACCAGGGCAATGGTCTTGTCATAGGAAAAGATCATGAAGAAATAGAAGATCGTCATGAAGGTGTTGATCATTCGCGGGATCAGAGAATTCATGATCGAATCCTCAAGTTTTTCATTGGAATCCAAGCGTCCCATCAGTTCACCGACCGAGTACTGTTCAAAGAAACGTAACGGCAGGTTCATCATCTTCTTGATCATACCGCTGTTGGAAAGAGCCATCTGCCGGCGGCTGGTCTGATTGACCACCCGGTTCTTTTTGATCTGGAAAAACATCTGGAACAGCGTACCGAAATACATGATAAACATGAAGCCGCTCGTTATGATCGAAAGACCTTGTGCCTGATTTGACGGCAGCATGTTCTGCTCGATCAGTTCCCTGATAAAGCCGCTGTCGGTAACGATGTCGTCCATCATGAATTTCATGCCTCTGGATAAGGCCAGATCGGTCGAGATACAGATCAGGGTCAGAATGATCATGGCGATGATCGGCTTCATGATCGGCTTGACGCGGTCTTTGATCAGTGAATACATCGATTCCTTTTTGCCGTCCGCCACAAAGTTTGGTCCCTTGGCAAACGTCAGCATCATACCGCCGTAGTTTTTCCTGAAACTGTTGTAAGGTGCCTTGTATTTCCCCTTGGCCGGATCAATGACCGAGATGGTCTCCTTGTCGACCTTGGTGACGATGACGAAATAACGCTTCTTCCAGTTGACGACCACCGGTGTCTTCTGCTTGAGCAGTTCCTCAAAACTCAGTTCCTTCAGTTCCTTCTTTTAACTGCGCCGGGCTGGTACCGTTACGCGAAGAAACACAGGTCTCCCTGAGCTGATCCATCGGAACGTATTTATTAAAATAACCCAGCATCATAAACAGCGCCGTTGCACCGTTTTCACCGGATGTCATTTGTATGCGGATCGGAAAATTACTCATATCTATCTAATATTTTATCGTAAATGAGGGTGTCTCATAGGAAAAGGCGAATCGTTTTTACACTTTATGCGCTTGCGGTCCTTTTTCCGAATAGTAAAACAGAATCAGAGAAAAAATAAATATCATGAAAACCGGGAGGCTTTGATCATGACAAAACTGAATAGCTCTGGCTTTTTTTATGTCTTTTTTATCTTGCAGAGCAAGCATTGAAAAAGAAGATCGTGTGATCTTCTTTTTGCTTGGATTATTTTTAGGAAGTATGATTGATCAGCCAGTCGGTGATCTCATTTAGTCTTCTCAAACGATGGGTCGGCTTACCGGATCTCGATAGCTCA
>ONXX01000180.1 GCA_900321955.1 uncultured Bacillota bacterium
TGTATGGTGTTTATTTACCCTTCGGGAAACAGTGATCATAAGCAAGACCACTCATATAAAAGAAAAAGGCGCAACCGCTTCTGGGTTTACGCCATTGGGATCGTTCGATCCTCTTCTTGCATCAAAACGTTCTCCAAAGAACTATACCATTCGGATGCAGTCTTCGTCATAGTATTCCATAAGCCGATCATGACTTAACAGAATCATTCCCTCTTCTTTAGCTTGGGCAATGAGACCCTGGTCAAAAGGATCACCGTTGACGATGCAACCTTCTTTCAATTTCAATCCATCCATATAGATTGCGTGTTTCGGCTTCATCGGCAGGGTGTAATAACCGGCATCCAGACATTTTTCATAGAATTCTTTTCCTGAGCGGATCATCTTTCTAGGGTTCTTCTGATGTTTAATGCCTATCTCCATTACTGACAATGCAGAAAAATAGATGTTGTTCTCTTCATCAGAAATAATATCCACCGCTTCTTTGCTCAGTCTCTCATTTCCTTCGATTGCCCACATTGCGATATGAGTATCCAAAATATAATCCATTAGTAATCTCCATAAAATTCTTTTTCGATCTCGTCATTCATCGAGTTAAATTCATCCAGATCCAAATGATTGAAAAACCCCTTCGCAATTCCTATCCTCTTGCTGGCCTGCTTTTCAAATCTTATGATTTTTGCGACCGGCAGTCCGTTGCGGCAGATGAGTACCTCATCTTCTTGTTTTGTTTCCAATAGTTTTACGAGTTTTGTCAGATTTGTCTTTGCTTCCAACATATTTACTTGAATCATAATCTCACCTCTGTTCGCATTTTATTTTATCTTGGCCAGCTTGGTCAAGCTTGACCAAGGCAGAAAGAAAGCGCCTTTTTCAAGACGCTTTCTCAACCTGTTTTTTTGAGATTAACCGTTGACGACTTCCTTGATATGTTCGGCTGTTAAACCGTACTTCTTCAGGACATCAGCCATCTTGCCGGATTCACCAAATGTATCGTTGACACCGATCGGTGTAACCGGAGTGGTGATCGAAGTTCTTGCCTTGATCTCGGAAACCAAGGAGAAAAGACCGCCGATGATCGTATGTTCTTCTAACGTGTAGGCTCTCTTGTGGCAAGCCAGCAGTTCTTTGATCGTATCTTCGTCTGCCGGTTTGATGACGGAAACATTGACGACTGTCGCATCGAGTTCTTCCGCTGCCTTCAAGGCTTCCTGAACCATCAGGCCCATGGCGAATAAGACGACATCGCCATTGCCTTTACGCAGGACATCATACTTGGAGAAATCAAATACGGTGTTCTCGTTATAGACATCGTCGACCTTGCCTCTGCCCATTCTGACATAACATGGTCCGTCGATCTTGGCGACGTAATCGATCATTGCCTTGGTCTCATACTGATCACATGGGACAAAGATCTGCATATTCGGAAGAGCTCTCATGATTGCCACATCTTCGCAAGCCTGGTGGGAAGCGCCATCTTCACCGACGGATAAGCCGGAGTGGGTTGCGCAGACCTTGACATTGAGTTTCGGGTAGCAGATCGAGTTGCGGATGATTTCCCAGGCTCTGCCTGAGGCAAACATCGCAAAGGATGAGGCAAAGACAGTCTTGCCGGAAGCGGCTAAACCAGCTGCCATACCCATCATATTGGCTTCGGCAATACCGGCATTGAAGTGTCTTTCCGGACATGCCTTCTTGGCTTCAATCGTCTTGGTGGACTTAGTCAGATCCGCATCCAGGACGACGATGTTTTTGTTTTCTTTAATTAATTTGGCTAATTCCTCGCCATAGGCAACTCTGGTCTCCTGTGCCATATTATCTGACCTCCTTTAAGTCTTCCATTGCAATCTTGTAGTCTTCTTCCTTCGGAGCTGCACCGTGCCATGCGTAGTTGTTTTCCATGTAGGAAACACCCTTGCCCTTGACAGTGTGGGCGATGATGACGGTTGGGACACCCTTGGTCTGTCTCGCGAAACCGAAGGCATTCTTCAAAGATTCAAAATCGTTGCCGTCGCATTCGATGGTGGCAGCGCCGAAAGCCTGTGCCTTTTCCAATAACGGTAAAGGTCCGATGACATCCTGAACGTTGCCGTCGATCTGTAAACCGTTCTGGTCAAAGATGATGCACAGATTGTCGAGCTTGTAGTGGCAGGCAGCCATCAAGGCTTCCCAGACGATACCTTCTTCGGATTCGCCGTCGCCGCAAAGTGCGTAAACGCGGTTTTCGGAATTGTCGAGCTTGTTGGCAATTGCCATACCGACAGCACAGGAAACGCCCTGGCCTAAGGAACCGGTCGACATATCGACACCATCGATATAGTTCATATTCGGGTGACCCTGTAATTTGGAACCCAGCTGTCTGAAGCCGTGCAGGTCTTCATCCAATAAGCCTGCTTCATGCAAGACAGCATAGAGAGCCGGTGAACAGTGTCCCTTGGAAAGAATGAAGCGGTCACGATTGACAGAAGCGACATTCTCCTTGTTGACATTCATCTCTTCAAAATAGAGGTAAGTGAGGATATCGGCAGCACCCAAAGATCCTCCCGGGTGACCGGATTGGGCTGAATAGACCATCTCCACGATATTGCGGCGGATGTTCAGCGCATGATTCTTTAAATTATTTACATCCATGATAGTAGTCCTCCAAAATCATTATAGTTTAAAATAGTCGATCAGAAACGACGAGACGCCGTTATGATTGTTGTCCTTGCAGACAAAGTCACATTTCTCTTTGATGTCATCCGAACTGTTGTCCATCGCAACAGAGATCCCCGCCATTTCAAGCATCGATAAGTCATTGCCGTTATCGCCGAAGGCCATCA
>ONXX01000080.1 GCA_900321955.1 uncultured Bacillota bacterium
AGAAAAGAAAAAAGATCCTTTTACCCTGGACGTGGAAGACCGCCTGCGCAAAAAGTTTGCGACCAGGGTCGAAATCGGAAACAAGAGCATTACAATCAGGTATACTGATATTGAAGATCTCAACAGAATATTAGAAATAATGGATGTCATAGAAGACTAGAAAGGAAGACATTATGGCTGAAAATGAAGATAAGATCGTATTGACACTCGGTGAAGAGAAAGTTGAAGAAGAAGTCGTAACAGAAGAAAGCAAGGAGACGGTACAGGAACACGCGAACGTTCCGGTTTCCGATGTCGTCGGTTATGCGAAACTGGATGATTCCAGTCTGACGGAAGACGAAAAGAAGATGGTCGATGACTTCGCTAAGCAGATCGACATCATGGAGACCAATACGGTATTACAGTATGGCGCAACGGCCCAGTCCAAGGTCGCTGATTTCTCCGACACTGCTTTAAAGAACGTCCGTACCAAGGACATCGACACGGTCGGTGATACCCTCCTGGACCTGGTTTCCCAGTTAAGAAACTTTGAAGTTGATGACAAGAACGACAACTTCTTTACGAAGATCTTTAAGAAGTCTTCCAACTCGATCAATGACGTCAAGGCTAAATATGACAGCGCAAATTCCAATGTTGACAAGATCGTCAAGATCCTGGAGAATCATCAGATCACTCTGATGAAGGATATTTCCCTTCTCGATCAGCTGTATGAAAAGAACCTCTTGAACTTCAAGGAACTGACCATGTACATCCTGGCCGGTTACAAGAGACTTGATGAAATCAAGAAGAATGACCTGCCGGCTGCTTTAAAGAAGGCAGAAGAAACCGGTCTGCCGGAAGATGCCCAGGCTGCCAATGACCTCTCCGAAGCGATCAACCGTTTCGAGAAGAAGCTCCATGACCTGGAACTGACCAGAATGGTCTCCATCCAGATGGCACCGCAGATCCGTCTGGTCCAGAATAACGACACTTTGATGACGGAAAAGATTCAGTCCACACTGGTCAACACGATTCCGCTTTGGAAGTCACAGATGTTGATTGCCTTAGGTATCGCTCACTCCAAGGAAGCAGTCAAGGCCCAGAACGAAGTTTCTGAGATGACCAACAAGATGCTGAAGGAAAATGCCGAAGCCCTCAAGATGGCAACCATCGAGACAGCCAAGGAATCCGAAAGAGGCATCGTTGATATCGAAACGCTCACGGAGACCAACAAGAAGCTCATCGAAACTCTGGAAGAAGTCAAACGTATTCAGACTGAAGGCAGAGAAAAGAGACTTGCAGCGCAAAACGAACTGCGCCGTATCGAGACACAGCTCCAGCACGAGCTCACCGACGTCATTCAGAAAGAATCTTAAGATGGATTTTAGCCGCCTTTTGGCGGCTTTTTTCGTGATATGAAGGAGAAAAAAATGAAAGTCTATATTGCAGCACCCCTATACTGTGATTATGAAAAAGACTACAATCTGAAGATTGATACATTCTTAAGAGAAAACGGTTTTGATACCTATCTGCCCCAGCGTGACGGTGGCGAACTGGCGGCAATGCCGGACTTCATTGACGGCATCACAAAAGAACAGTACGTCTTTGAAAAGGATCTGGAGGCGATGGATGCCTCGGATGTCTTTCTCTTCTTACTGGATGGAAGGGTGCCGGATGAAGGAGCTTGCGTGGCGCTGGGTTATTTTTATCGCAGCGGCAAGCCTTGCGTAGGTTTAAAGAGTGATCATCGTTGTCTGACACCTTCAGGCGACAATCTGATGATCGCCAAGGCCTTGCGGAAGATCTGCCGAAGCAAGGAAGAGCTTCTGGAATATCTGAAACAGTTATAAAAAAAGTCTTATCGGAATTTCGATAAGACTTTTTTGATATCCTCAATGTTCATTTGGCCATAGGTGTTTTTCACCGAATTGTTGTTTTCATAGCGGGGCAAGAGGGATGTGATCTCTTCATCGCTCATGTGGATGTCAAAATCCGGAACTAAGGCAGAAATGACTTCTTTGAGTTTCTGTGCGTCAATCTGCAAGGTCTGAAAGAATTGATCCGCGTAGTCTTGATGATTCTTCAGTTCATAGTCGATCAGATCATTGCTGAAGAGGGCACAGGCGAAGCCATGAGGCAGATGATAGTGTTCCGTGAAATAGTAGCCTAAGGTATGACAGAAGACCGTGCCGGTGATGTTGATGGCCAGACCGCCTAATATCGATGCTTCATAGAGGGCAGTCAGATCATCCATCGTAAGGTCTTCTTTATTTTTTAATTTGAGCAGCTTTGGATAAAGCAGATTGATGCCGCGCAAGGAAAAGGCTTTGGAGATCTCGTTGGACTTGTTGCTGAAATAGGATTCCATTAAATGAGCCAAGGCATCGATGGCTGTGGATATGCGGACCTTTTCCGGCATCGAAGCCGTATAGCGGGGATCGCCGAAGGCATATAAGGCATAGAGATCATCATGGTGAATCGATTTCTTCATGCCTTTTTCGGTGGTCATGACGGAAACGTAGGTGACTTCTGAGCCGGTGCCGGCCGTTGTACCAACTAAGATTAACGGTAAAGGCTTCTTTTCCCAATGCAGGGCGTAGATGGCGTCTTCATTGAGTTCAGGATTTGCGGCAACCACGGCTGCCGTCTTGGCCGCATCCAGGACCGATCCGCCGCCGACACCGATGATGTAGTCGGCTTTCATCTGATTGGCCTGAAGTCCTGCTTCAATGCAGGAAACGACAGTGGGATTTTCCTGAATGCCGTTGAAGATGTCATAAGAGGATCCGTTTTCTTTCAGAATGGCCTCCAGATCATCCAGAGCACCGGATGCCTTGCCGGCATGGGGCGAGGTGATGATGAGGACTTTCTTTCCCAGTTTTTCAAAGACGTCTTTATTTTGTTGAAGGATCCCGATTCCTGTCAGGATTCTGGTGGGCATGTAGTGTTTCATAAGCGGTTTTCCTTTGTATAATTTAATTATAAGGATTGGGAGGCATCATATGATCATCAAAGACAGTGAAAGAAGCACAAAAGTCAGAGTTGCCATGCGGGAAGGTCCCGGTCAGGTCATCATCAAAGATATCTGCAGCAAGGAAGACCTCTATGAGAAGGGACGTCTCTATGCCCAGATGGTTCTGGAGAAGGACTGCGGCATCGGCGTTCACGAACATGAGGGAGAAAAAGAGATCTTTGTGATCAATGAGGGCAGTGCCATCTACAACGATGACGGTCAAGAGTATGAAGTCCATGTCGGCGATGTGATGATCTGTGAGGATGGTCATCGCCATGGCATCCGCAACATTAAAGATGAAGTCTGTCGTTTTACGGCGCTGATTGTATTAAAATAGAATTTCCGGATGAGTTTATTCCTCATCTTGAAATAGAATAATTCGGTAAAGAGGTAATAAAAATGTCTGAAGCATTAAACATCATCAAAGACGAGACCCTGACCTATAATCAGGAGCTGCTCGCTTTGGCTAAACTGGGTGAAAACTCCGACCATACCATTCGGTATTCGGATGACTACTATAAGGCCAAGGAAGCCCGTGCCTTATGTGATCTGGGCGAAGGCAATATGCCTTACCGTCCGCGTTACATCTGTCCGGACTACGAACTCTTATTTGAAAAGGGCTGCAAGTTCCTGGAACTGGATCCGCCGAAAGACCTTCTGGAAGCGATCAACGTCCTGGAGATCTTCTATCGCCATGTGCCTTCGATCACGACCTTCCCGGTCTATCTGGGCGATCTGGATAAGCTCTTGGAACCATTTGTCCTCAAAGAGGATCGTGCCTATGCCAAGAAACTGTTGAAGCTTTTCCTTTTACAGATCGATAAGGTTCTGACCGATTCCTTTGTCCATGCGGACATCGGGCCGGAAGACTCCGTTACCGGAAGACTCTTATTGGAACTGACAGAAGAGATGCAGCTGGCCATCCCGAACCTGACTTTGAAGTATGATCCGGAACTGACCAGCGATGATTTTGCCCTGGCTTGCGTCAAATGTATGCTGAAGACCGCAAAGCCATCTTTTGCCAACCACCGCATGTTTGTCAAGGAGTGGGGCGAAAGATACGCCATCGCTTCCTGCTACAACGGCTTGAAGAAGGCCGGCGGCGGTTATACCTTACCGCGAATGCGTTTATATGAATGTTCTCTGACCGCCAAGGATGTCGACGACTTCTTAAACAGAGAACTGCCTCGCTATATTGATCTGCAGCTGGAATACATGGACAAGCGCGTCAAGTTCATCGTTGAAGAATCTTCCTTCTTTAAGGCCAACTTCTTAGTCAAGGAAGGCTTCGTCAAGAGAGAAAACTTTGTCGGCATGTTCGGTGTTGTCGGTCTGGCAGAATGTGTCAATCACCTCTTAGGCATTGAAGACAAGAAGAAGGGCTTCGGTATGAATAAGGAAGCCACCGACTTAGGTCTCAGGATCATGGATGCCATCGAGGCAAGAGTGGCAGCCCACGTAGCACCGTATAATGAATCCACCGATCATCATTATCGTCTGCATGCCCAGGTCGGCATCGATACCGACGGCATGGATGATTCCCCAGGTACGCGTATCCCGATCTTTGCGGAACCAGGCATCCTGGAACAGTTAGAGACCAACGAGAAGTTCCATCCGTACTTCCCGACAGGAACCGGCGATATCTTCAAATTTGAAGAGACCTATGAAAAGACGCCGGAAGCGATCCTTCCGATCATCAAGGGTTCTTTAAACAGAGGCTTGCGCTACTTCTCCGGTTATCTGGAGAACTGCGATGTCGTTCGTGTCACCGGCTATCTGGTCAAGAAATCCGAGATCGAAAAGCTGCGCAATAAGCAGCAGTCCTTAAACAATGTTACGGTCTTCGGCAAGGGAGCCCAGGATGGTGCTCATGCCCTGGATCGAAGGATACAGCGTCATGAAGACAGCGCCCGTTAATAAGATCATTCCTTTTTCCAATGTCGATGGGCCATCCAATCGGATGGCCATCTTTTTTCAGGGCTGTCAGTTCAACTGCCGCTTCTGCCACAATCCGGAAACCATCCATATGTGCTGTGACTGCGGTGATTGTATCAGGACCTGTCCGGTTCATGCCTTGAGCCTCAAAGACGGCAAGGTCGTCTGGAATAAGGATGTATGTGTCAATTGCGATACCTGCATCAAGACCTGTACACACAACGCTTCGCCTAAGATCTCCTGGATGAGCGTCGATGAAGTGATGGAACAGATCGAGAGGGTGGCACCTTACATTGCCGGCATCACGCTGTCGGGTGGGGAATGTACGATACGAAGAGACTTCATCGTTGAACTCTTTCCACGGGTCAAGGCGATGGGTTTGACGACTTTGCTTGATTCCAACGGTTCCTTCGATTTTGAAAAGGATCCGTCGATCCTGGAGTATTGTGATGGCGTCATGTTGGATGTCAAAGCCTACAATAAGGAATTCTCCGACTGGCTCATCCGCTATCCAAATGAGATCGTCTTGAAGAACTTACATTATCTTTTGAAAGTCAATAAACTGGAAGAAGTACGGACGATTATATTCCCGGGCCGTGATAAGGAGAATACGGAAACGGTGACCTATGTGGCAAAGACCATACAGGATAAGTGCCGTTACAAGATCATCCGCTATCGCCAGTTTGGCGTTCGGGATGAGGAAAGGGAAGTCTTGGGTGATCTGACCACCGATGAAGACTACGCCAAATCCTATGTGGAACTGGCCAGGTCTTTAGGGGCAGCCAAGGCCATCATCATTTAGAACAAAGAAAAACATCTGTACGGGGGATCCTGGTCGATATCGACGTTATTACCTGCAAACCGCAAAACAGATAAACGAACATCGGTGCAGCCGATGTTTTTGTATACAGAAAAAGCTATAATAAAGACAGAACATTTTAGGGAGAGAAATAATGAAATACGATTTTGACACAATCATTGACCGCAAGCACGACAAGTATTCTTTTTCTTTTAAGTGGCAATC
>ONXX01000172.1 GCA_900321955.1 uncultured Bacillota bacterium
CTTCTTTTCGAGGTCTTCCGCTCTTACACGGCGATCCTCATCGTCTTTCTTTCTTCTTCTCTTGGCCGGAGCAGAAGCTTCTTCCTTCTTGGAAGCATCAGCGAAGTCTTCGAACTTGGACTTGTATTCGGTCTTCGGTGTCAAAGGCTTGCGAGGTGCCTTCTTCGGTTTTTCAACGACCGGCTCCTCAGCCTTCTTTTCTTCGACCTTGACAGGTTCTTCCTTGACTTCTTCCTTGGCTTCTTCCTTAACTTCTTCTTTTGGCTCTTCGGCCTTTTCTTCTACAGCCTTAGCCAGGTTCTCATCCGGAATGGAGACAACTTCTTCGACTTTGCCTTCATCCATTTCTTCAATGGTGGTCTCATCAAAGCCGGTATCGTTGGCAGCCAGTTCTTCTTCAAACTCAGCCTTACGCTTCGCAGCTTCTTCCTGTAATTCAAGGAACTTCTTCTGTTCTCTTTCCTTGATGATTCTGGCCTGGTCAGCCTTGAAGTTCATGACTTCGGTTTCCACATCGATGCCTAAGTCTTCGATCTCGGAGATCGTCTTGATATCGATCTTGCGGTTGGTCAGCTTGACCGCCAGCTTGGCGTTCTTGCCTCTCTTGCCGATGGCGACAGAAAGCTTGTCATCGTCAACAACGACAACCAACGGCCTCTTGTTGTATTTTTCTGCCTCTTCAATGGCCTCCGGTGTGAGTTCCGGATCGGTCAGTTCATTGGCATAGAAACAAGCCTTGACTTCTGCCGGTGCTAAAGCGTTCTTGACTAATTCACCAATGTCATCGTTCCATTCAAAGACATCGATTTTTTCACCCTTGATCTCACCGATGACAGCCTGTACACGGGTACCTCTAGGACCGATGCAGGCGCCGATCGCATCGACGTCATCGTTCTTGGAGTAGACGGCCATCTTGGTGCGTTCGCCGGCATCTCTGGCGATCGCCTTGATCTCAACTAAACCTTGTGCAATTTCCGGAACTTCCTTTTCAAAGAGTCTCTTGACAAACATCGCATCGGCTCTGGATAAGACGACCTGCGAACCCTTGGAATTCTTGGAGACTTCCTTGATGATGCAGCGGATGGACTGGCCTTCCCTGTACTGTTCGCCCGGGATCTGCTCGGATTTGAGCAAGATACCGATCGTGTTCTTTATATCAACAAGGATGAATGCCTTGAAAATCAAGGATCTTCGATCGTCTTGATGATACCGGAGATCAGATCATACTCCTTATCCTTGTATTCATCATAGACTCTCTGCTTTTCGTATTCTTTGATCCTCTGCTTGAGCATCTGCTTGGCAACGTTGATGGAAGTACGGCCGATCTCCTTGAAATCGACTTCTTCTTCAATGATGTCACCGATCTTGGCATCCGGATTGATCTTGATCGCTTCCGAATACAGGATATCCAATGTCTCATCAAAGGTCTCTGTTTCATCATCGACGACGATCAGCTGGTGGTAGACGTGCATCTCATTCTTTTCAATGACAACACGTACCATTGCCTCTGGCGCATCGATGTGTTTCTGATAGGTCTTGGCGATGGCTTCCTTCAAAGTCTCGATAATGAATTCGGGATCGACCTTGCGGTCTTCTTCGAAGAGCCTCATACCATCGATAAAGTTCTTGTTTTTAAGACTAATGCCACTCATAATTTATTCTCCTTGTCAAAATTTAACAGCGTAGCGTACTTTCCTGATAGTTGACGGAAACATCTTTCTCTCTGGTCTTTTCCTTCACCTTCAGGTTCATGACACCGTTATTGTAAGAAGTAAAGGTGCCATAGTATTCTTTGTCTTTGGTCTTAACGTAGATGTATTCACCAAGAGCTTCCATGAGCTCTTTCTCATTTCGGATCGGCCTTTCGGCACCGACGGTAGAAACATCCAGGAAATAGTTGTCCGGCATCTTATCCTCGTACTGATCCAGGAAAGAAGAGATCTCGCCGGAAATGCTTTCCAGTTCATCCATATTCAGTTTTTCATCCAGCAGCACAGTCAGGGTCTGATCCCCTTTGTGGTACTCAACATCAAACAGTTTGTGTTTTTTGCTTTCAATAAAATCTTGCAGTAAAGTTCTGATTTCCTCTAAGTTCATGTTCCTCCGTGAAAAAACAATGAAGGAGCGATCACTCGCTCCTTTAATACATTACAATCATATGCTATTTGAAAATAATATTCAAGAAAAATCGTTCAAAAATGCCTTATTTTAAGCCTTTTTCGCAAGACTTAAGAGCTTGACGACCAGTTCGACCATCTTTTCGCCGTCTTCCTTGCACCAGTATTCATGGACGCCATGGAAGTTGCCGCCGCCGGTACCGAGGTTTGGACATAAGACGCCGTTCCAGGTCAATGCTGCACCATCCGTACCACCGCGTATGGCCTGCGCATGGAAGTTCAAACCGACTTCCTTCATCGCCTTTTCAACCAGATGAATCGGTTCTTCATGACCGATGAACTTTTCCTTCATATTGCGATAGGAATCTCTGAGTTTGAGATCGATGACTTCATAGCCGTACTTTTCATTTAACTTGTCACGGATGATCTCAAAATCGTGTTTCTGTTTCTGTAAGAGATCCATGTCGTGGTTTCGTAAGATATATTGCATCTTCGCATGACCGACTTCCCCTTCCATGCCGATTAACAAGTTAAATCCTTCATAGCCTTCCGTCTTTTCCGGTACGGCATCGGGATCCATCATCGAATGGAATTCGAAGGCGACCGCCAGGGCGTTGACCATCTTGTCTTTGGCCGTTCCCGGATGTACGGAGATGCCGTTGACATCGACGATTGCGGAAGCCGCATTGAAATTCTCATATTCAATCGCATCCGGACGATCACCGTCTAAGGTATAGGCAAAATCGACTTTGAAACGATCGTAGTCAAAATAGGAAGTGCCGCCGCCGATCTCTTCGTCCGGTGAGAAGCAGACTCTTATCGGACCGTGTTTGATCGATGGATCATTAACCAGGGTCTCTAAGACTTCCATGATCTCCGCGACACCCGCTTTATCGTCAGCACCTAATAAAGTCGTGCCGTCCGTGACAACTAAAGTCTTTCCGACATAATCTTTTAATTCCGGAAAACGTTCCACGCTGGAAACGATGCCTTCACTTAAGACAATGTCTTTGCCGTCATAGTTTTCAATGATTCTTGGCTTGATGTCTTTGCCGGACGCCTGTTCCGAAGTGTCCATATGGGAATTTAAGCCGATGGTCAGATAATCCGGATCGCCAGGCAGATAGCCATAGACGTAGCAGTGTTCATCCAGCACGACATCCTCAAGACCCAGCTGTTCCAGCTGCTCCTTTAGATGTCTGGCCAAAGCCCACTGGCCTTCCGTACTTGGCGTCTGGCCTGTGCCTTCGTGGCTTGTGGTATCGTAGCTTACATAATCCAGCAGTTTGTCGATCAGCATATTTTCTTTCTCCTTTGATTAGAATAATGACATCTGATTGGAATCATCCAGATCATTCAATACGCCGAGATCGGACAGTTTCTTGATCAGTGTAGTGGATAACTGTGTTCTTTCCGCCAGATCTTCCTTGGATAAGAAAGGTCGATCCTGTCTGGCCTGTACGATCGATTCAGCAACGTTGTCGCCCAGACCATCCAGCACCTTGAACGGCGGGATGATGATGTGGTTGTTGTCCGGATCGACTCTGAATTCGGTCGCCAGAGATTTATACAGGTCGATATTGACCATCTTGTAGCCGCGCGACGTCATTTCGTAACAGACTTCCAGGGTATCAAAGATATCCTTTTCTTTCTTGTTTGCCTCACGGGCATTGATCTTAACCATCAGTTCCTTCATGCGGGCATAGATCGAATCGGCATCCTTGATCATGGTCGATAATTCATAGGCATCACATCTTAGTGAGAAGTAAGAAACATAGTAGTATTCCGGATGGTAGACCTTGAACCAGGCAACACGGACCGCCATGATGCAATAGGCAACCGCGTGAGCCTTCGGGAACATGTACTTGATCTTCTTGCAGGATTCAATGTACCACTTCGGCACATCGTGCTCCAGCATCTTGCTTTCTTCTTCCTCGGTCAGACCCTTACCCTTACGGACGTGTTCCATGATGGTAAAGGAATCCAGAGGTTCCAGATGATAGCCCAACAAGGTTGACATGATATCGTCACGACATCCGATGACATCCGACAGACGAATACCGGAACGGATGAGTTCCTGGGCGTTGCCGCGCCATACGTCGGTACCATGGGACAGTCCGGAAATCTGTACCAGTTCTGAGAAGACGTGAGGCCTTGTCTCTTCAATGGTATTTCTGGTATTCAACGTACCAAATTCCGGTAAGCCGGCCGCACCGGTTTCTTCTTTATAATTCGGATTGATGATATTCAAGGCCTTGGTCGAATAAAACAGCGATAAAACCTTTTCATCGTTCATCGGGATCGTTTTGACATCGATGCCCGAGATATTTTCAAATAAGCGCATCGCCGTCGGATCGACGTGGCCCAGGATATCAAACTTCAACAGGTTGTCCGAAAAGTCGTGATATTCGAAATGGGTC
>ONXX01000019.1:0-1541 GCA_900321955.1 uncultured Bacillota bacterium
TAGCCGCTTGGTATAACCTTTTTTATTTCCATAGGATTATTATACAGTATGCTAAAATATATGCGTATGAATAAGAAACTGAAGGAAACGACATTAAGATTTATCGAACTCAACGGTTTTGAAGAACTGACGAACGTCCAGGAAGAAGTATTGAAATATGCCGGTTCCGGCAAGGATGTGATCGCTCTTTCCAAGACGGGCACAGGCAAGACACACGCCTACCTGATTCCGATCATGGAGATGATCAATCCGGTTTCCGATAAGACCCAGGTCGTCATCTCGCTGCCGACCAGAGAACTGGCTTACCAGGTCCATCAAAACTGCCTTGTCATGAAGGAAGTTTTTCCTGATTTAAGAATACAGCTTTCAGCCGGCGGCACCGACAAGAAAAAGGCGATCGCCAAAATGGAAAAGGCACCGCATATCGTCATCGGCACCCCGGGCAGAATCAAAGACCTATTTGTGTCCAACGCCCTGCGGGTTGATTTCGTGCAGATGTTTGTCATCGATGAGGCGGACATGACTCTGGAATTTGGCTTCCTGGAAGACATCGATGTGGTCTTCTCCCATATGGTGAAGGATCCGCAGGTCCTTTGTTTTTCGGCAACTTTCCCGGAAGAACTCAATGTCTTCGTCAAGAAATATCTCAATAACCCGAAGATCATCCGGGTCGAAGACAAGAAACGCGATCCGCACATCAATCACGTCTTAGTCAACTGCAAGCATAAGGAATACAAGGAAGTCGTCTACGACATCCTGCCGGGCTTTAAGCCTTACGTCTGTCTGATCTTTGCCAACACCAAGGATGAAGCGGACGATGCCTACCGTTATCTGAGCGAGAAGGGTGTCAAGGCCGTGCTGTTACACGGCGGTCTGGATGCCAGCACCAGACAGAAAGCGATCAAGGATCTGCAGTCCAAAAAATACTCTTATGTCATCGCATCCGACGTCGCATCGCGCGGCATCGATATCGACGGCATTTCCCATGTCATATCGATGGGCTTGCCAAAGCAGCTGCAGTTCTATATGCACAGGGCCGGCCGTACCGGAAGGAATGAAAAAGACGGCACCTGTTATCTTCTTTACAAGGAGTCCGATCTCGACAATATCCGCACACTGAACAAGAAGGGCATCAATTTCCTGGCCCGTGAATTCAAGAAGGGCAGCTGGAAAGAAGCCAATAATCCGACGGATAAGCGTCAAAGCAAGGCAGACGAAGAAGAGAAGCAGATCGTCAAGACCTTATACCGCAAAAAGGAAAAGGTCAAACCGAATTACAAGAAAAAGAAGAATATCGAAGTGGAAAAGATCAAGCGCCGCAAGAGAAGAGAATTCATTCAGGCCAAGATCAAGGAAGAACGCGTCGAACGCTATAAGCAGAAAGCAAGAAACAAGGAAGACTGACCTTGTTTCTTTTGTGTAAATAAACTATGAATTTAAGACAATACATCGGTGACCGTGATTTTTATCTGAAGGTACTGCGCATCGCACTTCCTTGTGCATTGGCGCAGCTTCTTTTGTCCGGCCGTTCCATCATCTGT
>ONXX01000019.1:1548-14012 GCA_900321955.1 uncultured Bacillota bacterium
ACCGCTGTCGGCAACGCCAACAACGTCGTCTACCTGCATGACTACCTCTTGTGGGGTCTGGAAGCCGGGGCTGCCCTGTTCGGCGCCCAGTTTTTCGGTGCCGGACAGTACAAGAATATGGCCAAGACCCAGGGCATCTTCTTAAGTCTGTCTTTTCTCAATGCCTTGTTCTGGATCATCGTCATCTTTACGGCAGGGGATAAGCTGCTTCTGTTTTATCTCAATGATCCTTCGATCATGCCGTATTCCTGGACCTACCTGAAGCTGGTGATGGTGTCGCTGTTCTTTATGTGCATTACCACATCCATCCGCTGCATGTACCAGTCGATGCACAGGACCAGAGTTTCCTTTACGATCTCGGCTTTTTATGTCTTATGCAACATCCTCTTGAATTACCTGTTCATCTACGTCCTCAACAAGGGCGTTGCCGGTGCCGGCATGGGCGTACTGTTTACTGAGATCCTCATCTGCATCGGTTCGATTCTTTTTGTCTTATATGATAAGCCGGTCTTTGCCTGCGGCTTAAAAGAGATGTTCTCCTTTGGTTCCAACTTTGTCACACCTTTTGTGAAGAAAGTCTTGCCGATTGCCTTCAACGAGATGCTGTTTGGCTTTGGCCAGTCTTTGTTCAACAAGGCTTATGGCATGCTGGGAAGTGCTTCCATGGAAGCGATCTACATCGGTTCGGAAATCTTCTCGATGGCCTTGTTTGCCGTCTGGGGCTATGGCGAAGCGGTGTCGATCATCACCGGTACTTTATTGGGTGAGGGAAGGATCGAACAAGCCAAGGAAGAATCGCGCTATCATCTGGGACTTTCCTTCCTGGTTGGCCTTGCCTTATGGGCCTTCATGGTTTTGTTCAGTCCGATGTTCTTAAGCCTTTATCACATCAGCGATCCTTTCGTCTACGATTCTGCCACCAAGCTATTGGCGGTCTATGGCTTTAAAGCCTTCTTGAGGGTTTTCACGTATGTCATGTTCTGTACACTCAAGGCAGGCGGCGACTCCAAGATCTACAACCTCCTGGATTCCGGCATCATGTATGCTGTAGGTATCCCGATTGCCTTTATCGGCGTCTGGCTGGGCATGAAAGATGTGGTTTTATTGGTACTTTTGTGCCAGCTGGAACAGGTTGTAAGATTCTTTCTTACTTTGAAAAGATATAATAGTTATAAATGGGCAAATAACCTGACGGAGCTAGTAAAATAATATGAAAGTTGGATTTGTATCACTTGGCTGTGCCAAGAATCTGGTTGACAGCGAAAATATCATTGCCTTGTTTGATGATCCGTTTTTTGAATATGAATATGATCTGAAGCAGTGTGAGATCATCCTGATCAATACCTGCGGTTTTATTCTCAGCGCCAAAGAAGAGGCGATCGATACGATACTGGAGATTGCCGAATACAAGAAAGACAAGCTGAAGAAGCTGATCGTGACCGGCTGCTTTGTGCAGCGTTACTACGAAGAAGTCCGGGAAGAATTTCCGGAAGTCGATCTTTTCGTAAAGATCTCCGATTATCCGAAACTGCCTGAGCTTCTCTCCAAACTGCTGGATCATCGCTTTGTCCACAGCTACGGCAAAAACCGTAAGCTGGCCAACAGTGCCTACACGGCGTATCTGAAGATTTCGGATGGCTGCGACAACCGCTGCACCTATTGTGCGATTCCTTTGATCAGAGGCAATTGTCATTCCTATCCGATCGAAGATCTTGTCGAAGAGGCAAAAATCCTCCTGGCAAGCGGCGTGAAGGAACTCAATATCGTTGCTCAGGATACGACTTATTACGGCCATGACCTCTACGGCCGTTTTGCCTTGAAGGATCTGATCCATGAACTGGATAAGCTGGATTTCAAGTGGATCCGTATCCTCTACATGTATCCCGATGAGATCGAAGAAGACCTTCTGGTCACGATGAAGGCCTGCAAGAAGGTCTTGCCGTATTTTGATATTCCGATACAGTATGGCAACGATGCGATCTTAAAGCTGATGAACCGCCGGGGCAGCGTAAAACTGATCAGGGAAAAGATTGATTTAATACGCAAATACTTTGATGATGCCTATATCCGTACGACGCTGATCGTCGGTTTCCCGCATGAGACAAAGGAAACCTTTGAAGATACGATGACTCTGGTGAAGGACATCCGTTTTGATTCTCTCGGCGCTTTTACCTATTCGCCGGAAGAAGACACCAAGGCCTACGAGATGGATGAACAGGTCGATGAAGAACTGAAGCAGCAGCGCTATGATGAGCTCATGTCCCTTCAGCAGAAGATCGCCGAAGAAAAGAACTTAAGCCGTGTTGGCAAGACCTATGAGGTTTTGGTTGAACGCTATGAATCCCTGTTTGACCGCTATGTGGCCAGAAGCTATATGTCAGCACCGGATGGAATCGATGGCATCATCTATATCCGCAGCGAGGATGAACTTCAGATCGGAGACTTTTACGAAGTTGAGATTTCCGGTTATAAAAACTATGATTTGACTGCTATAATGAAGAAAAAGAGGTAAATAATAATGAACTATTATGTAGGAATCGATTTAGGCGGCACGAACGTCAGGATTGCCAAAGTGGATGATGATGGCAGAATCGTACAGGATGTCATTGCGCCTTCTCATGGATTGGAAGGACCGGAGAAGATCGAGGAGAACATTCTTGAACTCTTGAAACAGTTCGACCTCAGTGATGTCAAATCCATCGGTTTGGCTATTCCGGGTCCGGTAGACGGAGAAAGAAATGTCATCACTCAGGCAACGAATATTCCGGGCTGTGAGGGTTATCCTTTTGCGGCAAACATGGAAAGAGTAACCGGCGTTCCCGTATTTCTTGACAATGACGCCAATGCGGCCGGACTGGCGGAAGCTGTCCTTGGTGCCGGCAGAGGCTACCATGAGGTCTATTTCCTGACCCACTCGACCGGTATCGGCGGTGCTTTGGTCATTGACGGAAAAGTCATTTCCGGACATAAGGGATATGCAGGTGAGGTCGCCAACGTCATCGTTGATCCGGACGCAAAGCAATATCCGGTCTACCGTCATTTAAACCGCGGCGGTGTTGAATCTGTTGCCTCAGGCACAGCGATTGGCCTGATCGGCAAGGAACTGATCGGTGAAAAAGGCGATTCTGCCAGAAAAGTCTTCCTGTTAGCAGGAGAGGGCAACGAAGTTGCCGAAGCGATCATCGACAAGATGTCCAAGGATTTTGCGACCTGTCTGGCTGCAATCTCCGCAATCTGTGCACCGGACTGCTTTGTCATCGGCGGCGGCTGTTCCCATTCTTCCGCTCTGTATTTTGAAAAGGTAAAGGAGTACTTCCGTTCCATGGCTCATGAAGCGATGAGAGATGTACCGATTCTGAAGGCACAGCTTTCCGAACCGGGTGTTCTCGGTGCAGCCATGATCGGCAAATCCCATTTGAGCTAAATTATGAATTATCTTGATTTAAAACAGTACGTCTTATCCAAGGAGATCGACGAGGTCTTGTCCAAGATCATCTGCAGTGATGATCTTAACGATGAGAAAAAACGTTATCTGGATCTTCTGGATGAGGCTTACGAATTATATGGTGACGGAGATTATCATTTCATCTCTTCACCGGGCCGTTCGGAGATCGGCGGCAATCATACCGATCATCAGCACGGCCATGTCGTAGCTGCCGGCTTGAATATCGATAATCTGGTCGTCGTCAAGGCCAATAATGACAATGTCGTTCATTACCGTGACGGTGCTTTCAAGATCCTGCCGGTCGATCTGGATGATCTGGAAATCCATCCGGAGGAGATCAATACATCCGAATCTTTAATACGAGGCATAGCCTATCGTCTGAATAAGCTCGGCTACCGTTACGGCGGTTTTGATGCCTTATGTAATTCCAGGGTTCTCGTCGGTTCGGGCATTTCTTCTTCCGCCTGCTTCGAAGTGATGCTGGTGGAGATCTTCAACAGCCTCTACAACGAAGACAAGATCGATCCGATCGAACGAGCCAAGATCGGCATGTTTGCCGAAAACGTCTATTTCGGCAAGCCGAGCGGGCTTCTTGACCAGATGGCTATCTCGGTCGGCGGTTTTGTGACGATCGATTTCCGCAAGCCGGAAGAGCCGTCCATTGAAAACTTCGATTTCTCTTTTTCCGATTACGGCTATGAACTGCTTTTGGTCAATACCAAGGGCGATCATTCCGATCTGTCCCATGAATATGCGGCAGTTCCGAATGAGATCAGAGAAGTCGCTCACGAATTGGGTGTCGACTATCTGGCCGATGCTTCATTAGAAAAACTGCTTGGCAATTTCAAAGAGATCCGGGAAAGAGTCAAGAATGACAGGGCGATGTTAAGAGCACTGCACTTCTACATGGAAGATAAAAGGGCAGTGGAAGAAAGAGAAGCGATCCGCAGCAAGGATATCGAAAAACTGCTTTTCCTGATGAAGGAATCCGGCCGTTCTTCCTTTGAATATCTGCAGAACGTCTATCCGGCTTCCCGCGTCAATTCCCAATCCCTGTCCATCGGCTTATGTCTGGCCGATATGTATCTGAGACAGCAGGGAGCGTACCGTGTTCATGGCGGCGGTTTTGAAGGAACCATACAGCTGGTCGTTCCTGCCGACAAGATCGAAGGTTTACGCGAGCTGATGTCTTCAGTTTTCGGTGATGACTGCATCCTGCAGGTCAGGGTACGGCCGTTTGGCACAAAGACAGTAATCTAAAGAAAAAATGGTCTTCGATTTGAAGACCATTTCTATTGTAATAACATGCGGTCATTATCCAGACTTTCCGCTGCATTTTGTTTAAACAGCTGACGAAGGGTATCGACCGTCATTTTTTCTTTTTCTTCTTTATTCAGATCCAGGATGATCCTTCCTTCATGCATCATGATCAAACGATCGCCGACATCGATGGCGGTCTGCATATTGTGGGTGACCATGATGCAGGTCAGCTTTCCTTCTTCGACCGTCTTTTCGGTGAGCTGCAGGATCTTTTCGGCACTTTGTGGGTCCAAAGCTGCCGTATGTTCATCCAGAAGCAGCAGTTTGGGCCGGCGTATGGTATTCATGATCAGGGTCAACGCCTGACGCATGCCGCCCGACAGGACACCCACTTCCATCATCAGCTTGTTTTCCAAGCCCATATTGAGACTTTCCAGTTTCTTTCTGAAAAGTTCACGGTCTTTTGCGCTGATCCTCGATAGCCAGCCGCCGCTTTTTGCCGCCAGGGCCAGGTTTTCTTCAATCGTCATGTGCGGCGCTGTGCCGGCCATCGGATCCTGAAAGAGATAGCCGATGTCGGAGGCTCTTTCGTGCTGCAGGGAAAGGGTGATGTCCTTGTCATCCATGACGATGTTTCCTTTTTCGCACAATATGGCACCGGACAGACAATTGAGCAGTGTCGATTTTCCCGAACCGTTAGCCCCGATCATACAGATAAACTCGCCGTCTTGAATGTTTAATGAAAGATCATTGATGGCGATCTTTTCATTGACGGTTCCTTTGTTGAATATCTTGGTGAGATGTGAGATCTGTATCATGAACGGCTCCTTTGAATCGCTTTACGTCTCTGGTAGAGCGGATATTGACTTTTCAGGTAAGGGAGAGAGATGGTAACAGCTACAATGCATGCGGAAACCAGTTTTAACATGTAGGCCGGCATATTGAAGCGCAAGGCGAGGGCATAGACGCTTCGAAAGATCAGAGAACCCAAAACGCAGTTGACAAGACGAAGCAGGGTCTTGTTTTTCTTATAGAAGATCTTGGATATAAGCAAGGATGCCAGGGCGATCGTCACCATGCCGTTGCCGATATCGATGTTGACCGATTTCTGGGAGAGGCATAAGAGGCAGCCGGAAAGGGCAGTCAGACTGTTGGAAATGCACAAGGCGATGATCGTGATCTTGCGGGGATCCAAAGAGGAAGCCTCGACCATGATCGGATTATCGCCGGTCGCTTTGATCGCCAGACCGATGCGGATGTTTAAGAAACAGTAAAGAAAAGTGATGGCTGCCAGTACAAAGAAGACATCGACGATCAAAAACGAAGCAGATTGGAATATGCTCCCCTGGCAGAGATCTTTGATCATCGTATAGATCGTTTTTGTTTTATTCAGGTTGAGCAAGGAAGAGTTTCCCATAATCGCAATGTCGATAGAATAAAGGCCGGTATTGACGATGATGCCGGATAATAGGGAATTGATGCCCAGATAGGTCTGTAACAGTGAGACCACAAAACCGGAGGCCATCCCCGCCAGCATTGCGGCAGGGACAGCCAGGAAAGGGTGTCCGCTGAGTGCCACGACAGCTGCTGTGCATGCACCGAGCGTAAAACAGCCGTCTGTTGAAAGATCGCACACATTGAGGGTGAAATAACTCAGATATAATCCCAATACGGTCAAAGAACCGATCAGGGAGAGTTCAAGTGTGGTTGAAATAAGCGAAGACATAAATTTTATTGAAACTCCTCACCGGTTTCGATTGTTGCGATTTTAGTGCAATATGGTCCAAAGGCAGTCTTCAGCGTTTCCAGATCCAGTCCGAGTTTGGCAATGATGTCTTCATTGATGGTCGCTGTACCATTGTCAAAGGTCTTTACGCTGAGCGTTGAGATATCGGCGTTCTTATAAAGAACTTCATAGATCATATCGGCAGTTTCTCTTCCTAAATTGGCATAATCGACGCCATAACCCAGGAAAGCGCCGTTGAGGGCAAAGGAATCGGCTCCCGTATAGTGTAAGATCCCGGCATCGGCAATTGCTTCGTAAATGGAAAGTTCGGCAGTCATAACCGTATTGTCGGTAGGGGTGAAGATGACTTCAACGCCTTCGGCAATCAAAGAACTGACGGCAAGCTTGATCTCATCCACATTTGTACCGGTCTTTTCGATGTATTCAATGCCTTTGGATTCAAAGAAGGCTTTGGCTTCCTTAATCGGGTTGGCGGAAGAATCCTGACCGACATCATAGAGCAGGCCGGCTTTTTTGACATCCGGATCCTTGGCGAGGATCAGATTCATGATTGCGCCGGTATTGAGAAAATCGGAGGTGCCGGAGATATTGTGTCCCGGCGTTTCCAAAGAATCGACCAGACCGGCGCTGAGTGGGTCGGAGACGGCCGCAAAGATGACCGGTGTCTGATTATCTTCGGTCATCATCTGCATGTCGATGGCAACCGGTGTTGCAATGCCGACCATCAGATCGACGTTTTTGGATAAGAAGTTGGAGATGATCTGACGAAGGACGTTGGCATCCGCATTGGCATTGTCATAGAGGACCTCCAGTTTGACTTCTTCGTCTGTGGTGAGTTCATTCAGTCTTTCGTTGATGTTTTCGACGATCTGGTTTAAAGAAGCGTCATCGACATAGTTGCAGATACCGATGGTATAGGCTTGTGTTTCCTGGCTCAGAGCAGGGGTTTCATTATTGTTGTTTGAGCAGGCAGCCAGAGTGACAAGTACGAATAATGTGATGATGGCAGTTAAGATTTTTTTCATTTTGATCGTTCCTTTCTTTCTTAATGTTTGATTTCATCTTTTTTTCAGAAAGGGCGCCATCGTTTGATTCTGTTCATTTTTCACCTCTTTTTCCGGGACAAAATAAAATCCTGTCCCAATACTGCTGGGACAGGATCATGATTATCCTGCGGTGCCACCCGGCTTGGTGTGAAAAACACACCCACTTGTGCATACTATCATATGCCGGATCTTTTTACGAAGTTCCGCTTCGTCGCCCATACTCCTTGCGTTTCTGTTTGCCCTTAGAAGTCCATTCGGATCTGTTTTCTCTGTCACATTCCACCACTTCGTGACTCTCTGTAAGAGACTGGACAGACCTTACTTACTCTTCCTCATCGGTTTATTCACTTATACAACGAAATTGTTAGAGGTGTCAACTTTTTTGACTTTGACTTTGAGCAGATAAGACTATCAGGAACTAATCCTTTTTCTTCTGTATAAAACATGAACCAAATGTGAAAGAAATGTGAAATTAAAAGTATTGTAATCGTTTACATTTGATTTATAATTGAAATTAGGGGAATATCCCCAAGGAGGAAAAAATGAAAAAGCTTTTAAGTGTTTTATTGGCTGTTCTCATGGTTTTCGCTCTTGTCGGTTGCGGCCAGAAGGAAGAAACTCCGGCTGAAGGCGGCGGCGAAGCTGCAAAAGACACAGTCAAAATCGGTGTTGCGATTTATCAGTTCGATGATAACTTCATGACTCTCTATCGTCAGAACATCCAGAAGTACTTCGATGATCTGAACGCTCAGGGCGGCACGCAGTACGAAGTTACAATCGTCGATGGCAAGAACGACGTTGCTGAACAGACCGAACAGGTCAACACCTTCATTTCTCAGGGTGTCGACGCCATGATTGTTAACCTGGTCCAGACTTCTTCTCCGGCTTTAGCACAGGCTGTTGAAGAATCAGGTATCCCTACAGTCTTCATCAACCGTGAGATCGCTGACTACAACTATGGTCCTAAGACTTGCTACGTTGGTGCTGATGCCAGAGATTCCGGTACTTACCAGGGTCAGATCATTTTCGATCAGGAAAACCACGGTGACTTAAATGGTGATGGTGTTGTCAAGTACATCATGATCATGGGTGACCCAGAAAACTCTGATGCTAAGTTCAGAACTGAATACTCCATCAAGTACTTAACTGACAACGGTGTAACTGTTGAAAACTTATATCAGGAAACTGGTATGTGGGATCAGGCAAAGGGCCAGGAACTGGTTGCTTCTGCTCTGAACGCTTACGGCGATGACATCGAAGTTGTCTTCTGCAACAACGATGGTATGGCATTAGGTGCTGCTCAGGCTATCAACGCTGCTGGCAGAACTGTTGGTAAAGACATTTACCTTGTCGGTGTTGACGCTCTTGTCGAATGCTGCGAAATGGTTAAGGCTGGCACTATGACCGGTACTGTCTTAAACGACGACCAGGGTCAGGCAAAGGCTGCTTGCGATTCTGTTCTCAAGCTCTTAGCCGGTGAAGAAATCACCAACAAAGTCAACTATGTTCCTTACGTTATGGTAACGAAGGACAACGCTGATCAGTACATTAAATAATTAATCAGCACTTTGAATGGAAGAGTTACATGTCAGGCATGTAACTCTTCTTTCTTGTTTTTGAGGGAGAAAGATATGTCAGAATACATTCTCGAAATGAAAGATATATGCAAATCCTTCCCGGGCGTTAAAGCTTTGGATCATGTATCTTTACAATTAAAACCCGGCCATGTTCACTCCTTAATGGGTGAAAACGGTGCCGGTAAATCGACATTGATGAAATGCCTTTTTGGTATTTACAAAAAAGACGAGGGGAAAATCATTTATGACGGCGAAGAAGTAAACATTTCTGACCCGTTTGACGCTTTGAACAGAGGTATCGCCATGGTTCATCAGGAACTGATGCCGATACGTGAAAGATCAATCGCCGAAAACATTTACTGCGGCAGATATCCGGTCAAAAAGTACGGTCCTGTCAAAGTCATCGACCACAAGAAGATGTATGAAGATACGCAAGCACTTCTGGATGACCTGGGACTGGATTTCAAGGCAACGGATAAGTTAGGCACTTTATCAACTTCTCAAATGCAGCTGGTTGAAATTGCCAAAGCGGTAAGTGCAAAAGCAAAGATCATTATTTTGGATGAGCCTACTTCATCATTGACCCAGAAGGAAGTTGAAAAGCTGTTTGAGATCATCGGACGACTCACTTCCAGTGGCTGTGGTGTTATTTATATTTCCCATAAGATGGACGAGATCTTAAGGATCTCCGATGATGTCACGATCATGCGTGATGGCCAGTACATCGGTACTTGGCCGGCAAAGGATCTGACGACAGACTTCATCATCGCAAAAGAAGTCGGCCGTGAGCTGAAAGACCTCTATCCGCCTAAGATCAATACGCCGGGCGAAATCGTCTTTGAAGCCAAGGATTTTGATTCCGTCCTGGATAATTCATTCAAAGACTGTTCCTTCTCGGTGCGTAAAGGTGAAATCTTCGGCGGTGCCGGTCTGGTCGGTGCGCAGCGTACTGAACTGATGGAAGCAATCTACGGACTTCGCGGCACAACGTCCGGAACGGTGTACTACGAAGGCCAGGAGCTGAAGATCAAATCACCGGAAGATGCGATCAAAAATGGTATCGCATTGATTACCGAGGATCGTCGTGCCAGAGGTATCTTCGGTGTCTTGTCGATCACCGATAATGTAGCCGTTGCCTCTTTGAACGATTATCTGAAATTCAGAGTCATGCTGGATCACAAGAAGATCAATGAAGTCGTTGACCGTTCCATCAAGGAACTGTCGATCAAGACGCCTTCCAGCAAGGAACTGATCAAGAACCTCTCCGGCGGTAACCAGCAGAAAGTCATCATTTCCAGATGGCTGGCTAAGGAACCGGATGTCCTGATCATGGATGAACCGACGCGTGGAATCGATGTCGGCGCCAAGTATGAGATCTATTCGATCATCGGCAGACTGGCTTCCGAAGGAAAGACGATCATCGTCGTTTCATCGGAAATGCCGGAACTGATCGGTATCTGCGACCGCATCATGGTTATGTGCGAAGGCAGAATTACCGGCATTGTCGAAGGCGAAGATATGAATCAGGAAAAGATCATGGAACTTTCCACCAAGTTCAGAAGTTAAAGGAGAATCACTATGTCTGAGAAAGTGAAAAATACAGTCAAGAAATTTGATATTGTTCAGTTTTTAGTTAATAACGCATTGATCATCCTGATCATTGCTTCTGCTGTTTTTGTCGGTCTGCAGAATCCGCGTTTCTTCTCCATGGCCAACATCAAGAACCTTCTGGCGAACACTTCTGTCCGTATGGTCATCGCCTTGGGTATCTCCGGTGTCCTGATCATGAGAAACAACGACCTGTCAGCCGGCCGTCAGGTCGGTCTTGCCGGCTGTATCTGTGCAACACTCTTGCAGAGAATGGATTACGCCGGTAAAGTCTATCCGAACATGCAGCCGATGAATATGTGGCTCGTCTGCATCCTGGTCATGATCGGCTTTGCGATCACCATCGGTCTGATCAACGGTCTGGTTGTTTCCAAGCTCCATGTTCCGGCCTTTATCGGTTCTTACGGTATGCAGACCATCGTTTACGGTATTGCCTTGATCTATACAGGTGCACAGCCAATCGGCGGTCTGATTCCTGAATATACTGACTGGGCAGCCGGTTCCTTCTTAAATATCCAGCTGATCCCGAACCTGGCAGTTGTCACCGCGATTGTCATGCTGGTAATGTGGTTCCTTTACAACCACACGCCTTATGGCAAGAAGATGTATGCGATCGGCGGTAACCCGGATGCGGCTGAAGTCTCCGGTATCAATACCACCAGAATGACCATCGCTTCCTACATGATCGCTGCTTCCTTGTTTGCTCTGGCAGGCTTCATGCTCGGTGCCAAGGCTGGTGGTACTTCTTCCAACCTGGCAAACGGTTATGAACTGTTCGCCATCGCCGGATGTACAATCGGCGGTGTCTCCGTCAACGGTGGTACCGGTAAGGTTTCCGGTATCCTGATGGGTGTTCTGGTCTTCGAAATTCTGAAGATCGAGATGACCTTCTTAGGAATCGATACTGCCTGGACTTACATCGTTCAGGGTATCGTCATCGTCGTCGCGATTGCACTGGATATCCGTAAGTACATCGCTAAACGATAAGAAAGACAAAACTTATGACAAAGAACTCCTGCGGGAGTTCTTTTTGTTATACTGAATAGGTGAAAAAGGGAGGTCTTCTATGAAACTGTTAAAGATCACGATTGCTTTGATGCTGCTGCTGGGTTTAGGGGCCTGCACCGGTAAAAAGAGTGAAAACGCAGTTGCTTCCGATGAGATGTTTGAGGACGCGGTGAAAATACAGATCGTTGTAAAGGATTACGGAACGGTTGAAGCGGAGCTTTATCCGAAGGTCGCACCGAAGACTGTAGAGAATTTTGTCTCTTTGGTTGAAAAGGGGATCTATGAAAACAACACATTCCACAGAATCATTGACGGCTTTATGATTCAGGGCGGCATGGACCGTAATGGCCAGGCCGAAAAGATTGAGGGCGAATTTGCCTCCAATGGCTTTGAGAACAATCTGAAACATAAAGAAGGGGTCATCTCAATGGCCAGAGCCAACGATCCAAATTCTGCTTCTTCTCAATTCTTCATCATGGTTGGTGACGGTGACTGGCTCGATGGGCAATATGCCGCTTTCGGCAAAGTCACTTCCGGTCTGGAGATTGTCAAGAAGATCGCCAAGGATGCCAAGCCGATCGACAACAACGGAACGATTCCCGAAGAAGAACAGCCGATCATCGAAAATATCATTGTCGTAAAATAAGATTCAGAATTGATATCTGTGACATGCAAGGAGCGCAAGCTCCTTTTTACGTGATAATAGGATCGATGTATAAGGAGGATCCGATGGCCAAAACATTTAAGAAAATAATGCATACGTTTCTGGTTCT
>ONXX01000026.1 GCA_900321955.1 uncultured Bacillota bacterium
AATACTATAAAGTCGCCAGGGATATCCTTTCCTTCTATGAAGAAAACCAAGACGATTACCAAAAGTGTCTGAAGTACATCCAGACCAATTACAGCTACGACAAGTATCCGGGTGTCTGTCACATTATCCCCAATATGGCACTGATGATCATGGCGATGAGCTATGGCGACAACGATTTTGACAAGACACTGATCATCCTGAATCGATGCGGCTGGGATACCGACTGCAACGTCGGCAATGTCGGTTCGATCATGGGAGCTTTGCTGGGACTGGAAGGAATAAGCGAAAAGTGGATCCTTCCGATCAACGATGTCCTAAACGCTTCCAGTGCTATCGGCTCTTTGAATATCCAGAGCGTATCGGAAAGCGCCAAGCTGTTTACCAGGCTGGCCTATAAGCTGGAAGGGATCGATATCAGAGACTCTGATCTCTTTGATCTGCCTTACGGGACCAAGGGGATACGCTGCAATGGCGGCAAGGTCGAAGTCAAAGATCATCTGCTGCATGTCTTCAGCAAGGACATCTACGGCTTTGCCTATTACCTGGCCGATGATCTCTTTGATGCCCGCTATGATCCGGAGTTTTCACCGATCGTTGAACCGAATGATCAGATTAAGGTATTTCTGGCGCAGGGTTTGGATCAGGAGTTTGAGGCTTATATTCTGGATTGCGAAGGCAAGGAATACACAAAAGATGTTCGCGCTGATGAAAACGGTGTTTTATCGATCGATATGCCGATTGGGAAGAACCTGGTCATCAACCGCATCGGTTTAAGGGCTCAAAACGATTATGCGATCAGGGACATTCAGATACAGCACCATCCAAAGCTGGAATATGATTTCAAGAAGTATCCGATCGATCACTACGGACCGCGCTATGGCGGTGACTTCATGAACAATATCCGGGCTTTTGTCGATCATTCCGGAACATGGAGCATTGATGAAGGACTGCTTGGCGAGAGTAAAGAGCATGCCCTGATCAGCAGCGGCAGGTATGGAAACAAGTATCACAAGATCGAATGGAACTTTGTGCCGCTGAAGGGAGAGGAACATCTTCTGGTCTTCAATATGAAGGGATATCTGGACCGTTATGCCATCGGTTTAAGGAAAGATGCACTTGTATTGATACAGTATAAAGAAGAGGAAAAGGTCTTTTCTTCTTATCCGTTGAATTGGGAAAGCGGAAAAAACCATACACTTTGTCTGATAGATTCAGGAGATTTGTTAAAAGTGCTGTTTGATGAGAAAGAATATCACTTTGCAGCAATGGAATTAAGAGACCTCTTCGGTTTTGGCTTAGGAAGAGACTGCATAAATAAAACGTTGTCTGTAAAAGCTATAGTTTGAACAAAAAGAAAATGCTTATTGCTGATTTAGCAATAAGCATTTTTTTCTAGAGCTTTGCTTTTTCGAAAGCCTGTTCAAAGTCAGCTATCAGGTCGTTGACATCCTCACAGCCTGTTGAGATGCGGATTAGATTGTTGTAAGCCGATTTCGGGAACATCAGAGTGACGACATCACCGAGACTTGTTGCAATCGGCGGGATATTCGTTGCATCACAGAACTTGCACATTTCTTCATAGCCGCCTTTGAGATGCACGCATAACATGCCGCCAAATAAACCAGGCGTGAAAATCTTTTTGGCAAGCTCGTGCTGGCCATGGCTTTCAAGGCCCGGATAGGTGACAAATTCAACTTCCGGACGCTTTTCAAACCATTTTGCAAGAGTCATTGCATTTTGGCATTGTCTTTCCACTCTTAACTGCATGGTTCGGACTGAGCGAAGTGCAAGCCAGGCGTTGAATGGAGAGATGTGGGAACCGAAGTTGTCGTAGTAGTAACGGACGCGGTCAATATCTTCTTTTCTGCCTGCCACAATGCCGCATAATGCATCACCATGACCAACATAATACTTTGTACCTGAATGTACGACCATATCGGCACCCAGTTCCAGTGGCCGCATGACGACAGGCGACAGGAAGGTATTATCGACGATGAATTTTAAACCGTGTTTATGTGCTAAGTCGGCGATAGCCGGTATATCTGCCAGCTTGAGCTGCGGATTTGACAAAGCTTCAAGATATATGACTTTGGTATTCGGCTTAATAGCTTTTTCGATGTTGTTCAAATCCAGGATCTCAACGCGGTCAGTCTCGATGCCCTTGGCCGGCAGGATGTCGGCAAACATCGAAGAAGTGCACATGAAGGTATCATCAGAGCAGATGACATGATCCCCGGCGTCGAGATTGGACAGCAAGGCATTGGAAATCGCTGCCATACCACACGAACAGATGAGCGCATCTTCTGCACCTTCCAGAGACATAACCTTCTTCTCCAATGCATTGGTTGTCGGATTCGTGGTACGGGAATAGATGTAGATGTCTGGTTCCCATTGAGCCCCTCTTGCTAACATTTCATCGTATTGTTCGGCTGTCTCATAACCGTAGGTTGATGTTTCATAGATAGGCGTATTGAGTGCTTTGGTAACCGGGTCGACACCTTCGCCGATTTTGATGGCTCTGGTAGAAAAACCCATCTTGGAATAGTCTGTATCGTATCTGCTCATAATTTCATCCTTTCTTTTTCAGCCTCAATTATAATATGGAAGATTATGCAAACAGAAAAAAAGAAACAAATTGATATAATCATAGATAAGAAGCATCCGGTCATCGTTCCGGATGAAAAGGAGAAATCATGAGCGAGTTTAATGGTACACCACATAATACGGCCAAAGTAGGCGAGATCGCCAAGACGGTATTGATGCCGGGCGATCCATTGCGGGCAAAATTCATTGCCGAGAATTTCTTGGAAGATGCCAAGGAGTTCAACCATGTCAGAGGCATGTTGGGTTATACAGGCAAATACAAGGGACATGAGATCTCGGTGATGGGGCATGGCATGGGCATTCCTTCGATTGCCATCTATTCCTATGAGCTCTACAATTTCTATGGTGTGGAGAATATCATCCGCATCGGTTCCTGCGGCGGCTATCTGCCGGAAATGAAGCTGTTTGATATCATCTTGGCGGAAGCAGCCTATTCAGCTTCTTCCTTTGCCGATACGGCTTTCGGCTATAAGGAAGATCTGATGTATCCGGATAAGGGGATCACCGAGCTGCTGGAGAAGACGGCAAAAGAAAAGGGACACAAGGTCTATAAAGGCATTGTCCACAGCGGCGATGCATTCTACTTCGACCGCAGTCTGGAACGCAAGCCGCCATACGATGTGATCGCCGGGGAAATGGAGGCCTTTGGCTTATTTGCCAATGCGCGATATTTAAACAAGAAGGCTGCCTGCCTGGTGACGGTTTCCGATAAACCGGGCGAAAAGTCTACACCGGAAGAAAGACAGACGGCGTTCAAAGGCATGATGGAGATTGCCTTGGAAACAGCGATCCAGTTATAGAAAAAAGTCTGCAATAAAGTCATCGAAAAGATGGCTTTTCTTTTGGCTTGCAAGAAGGGTAAATGGGACGGATGGTATAATGAAACTATCTGAAGAAGGAAAAGACAATATGGAAAAAACAAAGATCTACCTCTCTGGTCCGGAACGTTTGAGAAAAGATGGAAAAGCCCTGTTTGAGGAAAAGAAGAAACTGTGTGAAGCATATGGTTTTGCGGTTTTGGACCTGCCTGAAGAAGTCTATCAGGTGAAGGATTCTTTGGAAAACAACCGTAAGATCGCCGAACAAAGACTGGCGTTGATCAGGGAATGTGATATCCTGATCGCCGATACCAGAGATTTCAGGGCTTATGTGGAACCTTTTGGCGAAAGCGCACTGGAGCTGGGCATGGGCTATGCCTATGAAAAGGAAATGTACTGTTACATGCCGGATGCAAGAGTCTGCAGCGAGCGCTACAGCGGCGAAAAGAAATTCGACGAAGAAAACAGATCCTGGAAAGACAAGGACGGCATCGGTTTTGAACCGGGCCCTTTGAATCTGATGCTGGAGTATTCTTCGACTGTCGTGGAAGGCGATCTGGAAGATGTATTAAAGAAGATCACGGGAGGTGCGGCATAATGTTCATCGATAAGGAAGGCAATGTCAGAAAACCTGTCGTCTATCTGGCGGATTTCGAGATGTTTCTGCCAAGCTGTCCGCAGACGGTGGAATACTGGAAGAAGACCTGCGACAAGTACGGTCTGATCGGTCTGTTCCCGGGGGACGGCGATCCGGTGGAGCCGGGTGAGGATCTCTGGAAGCGGATCTTCGAACACGATGTCAGCTATATGAGAAAGTCCGATATGTGCATCGCCCAGCTTGATGACTGGCGCGGCCATGAGGCAGACTCTGGTACAGCGTTCGAACTCGGCTATTTCGTTGCCAAGGGAATGCCGACATACGGTTTCTATACCGGCAAGAGTCCTTTGAAGGACCGGGACATTGAAAAAGATGAAAATGACTCTGATTATGACAAGGACGGCTTCATGATCGAAGACAAAGGATTTGCTTTTGAGAATATGTTCACTTTGGTCAAAATCGGAAAAGATTTTGAGGAAGTCTGCAGGATGGCGAGGGCAGATTTTGATGCACAGCTGATCGCAAACGGCTATGAAGCTTATAAGGTCGAATGAACGCGTTTTCATTTGCTCTTTTTTCATTGAAAAGCGAGGATTTCAATTGTATAATGTGCTTATCAAACAGGTGCTTTTTTCTTTGTTGCTGAAATTCAAATTGGTTTGAAGCGTACAGACGCTTTAAATAGAAAGAAAAGGAGAAAGAAATGAAAAAATTATTAACTGTTTTACTTGCAGCATTAATGGTATTCGCATTAGTCGGCTGTGGTAAGAAGGAAGAAACTCCGGCTCCTGCAGACGGTGGCGATGCTGCTCCGGCTGCTGAAGACGACGGCGTTACCAAGATTGCGGTATTACTTCCGTTCACTGGTGACCAGTCTTACTTCGACACTTTAGCGAATGCTGCTAAGGAAGTCAACGATGCTGACAACAACATCACTGTTGAAGTCTTCGAATGTGACCCGAATGGTGCTGCTGAAGAATCCAACTGGATGAACTGGTATGACAACGTCTGTGAAGACGGTGAATATGACCTGGTTGTTTCCGGTAACGGTACTTACGAAGGTTTCTTATATGAAGCTTGTGAAAAGTATCCTGATCAGAAGTTCTACAACTTTGACCGTTCCTGGATCCCTGAAGGTGGCGTTCCTGCAAACTGCTACGCTGTTGACTGGGCTCTTGATGATTTAGGTTATGTTGTTGGTGCTTTATCTGCAGCTGTTACTAAGACCGGTACTGTTGGTGTTGTCGTCGGTATGGAATCTCAGGATATGAACCAGTTCATCGGCGGTTACTGCCAGGTATTAGCTGCTAAGGGCGTTAACTATGTTATTTCTTACCCTGGTTCATTCTCTGATACTGCTTTAGGTAAAGAAGTTACAGAAGATATGATCTCTAAGGGTGCTGATGTTATCTGGCAGGTTGCTGGTGGCTTAGGTAACGGTGTTATCGATGCTTGCTCAGCTCATGATGATGTATGGTGCATCGGTGTTGACCAGGACCAGTACTTACAGTTCAAAGATACGAACCCTGCATGGGCTAACACAATCTTAACTTCTGCTTTAAAGAACACTAACGTTGCTTTCAAGGCAGTTTGTGAAATGGTTGCTAATGGTACATTCGACAGCAAGTTAGGTAAGGCTGAAACTTGGGGTATCGCCCTCAATGGTGTTGGTCTTGCTGAAAACGACTACTACCTTGCAAACGCAAGTGAAGAAGTCAGAAAAGCTGTTGCAGACACTCTCGCAGAGGTTTCCAGCGGTGCCGTTGAAGTTGTTGATACCAAGGCTTGGGATGAAGCAACTTACGAAACTGAATGGCCAAAAGTCAGAGACGCTGCTCGTATTGACTAATTCAAACACATTTTAAAAAGGCAAAGTCATGCGTTGCTTCCTGACGCATGACTTTTTCTTAAATTGAAGGAGAAGCTATGAAAGAGACGATATTGAAACTTGAGAATGTTACAAAAGTCTATCCAAACGGAACTGTGGCGAACCGTGACATTAACATGGAATTCGAAAAAGGCGAAATTCACTCGATCGTTGGTGAGAATGGTGCCGGCAAGTCAACCTTGATGAAGGTCATCTTCGGTATTGAAAGACCTTCCAGCGGTACAGTCACTTATAAGGGTGAAGAAACGCACTTCAACAGTTCGATGGACGCCATCAAGGCGGGTATCGGCATGGTCCATCAGCACTTTATGCTGATCCCGTCATTTTCGATTGTCGATAATATCATTCTGGGCGATGAGCCGAAGAAGAATATCTTTATCGACAACAAGGAAGCGACCAGAAGATGCCAGGAATTATCTGATAAGTATGATTTCGAACTCGATGTCAATGCCAAAGTTTCGACTTTGTCCGTTGCGAAGAGACAGAAAGTTGAGATCCTCAAGACTCTGTATCGTAATGCGGAACTCATCATTCTGGATGAACCGACTTCAGTTTTAACTCCGCAGGAGACGGAAAAGCTGTTCACTCAGCTGCGTTCCTTCAAGGAACAGGGCCATACGATCATCTTTATCTCCCACAAACTGGAAGAGGTCAAACAGATCTCTGATAAGATCTCAGTCATCCGTAACGGTGTTTCCAAGGGTACTTACCTCAATGAGGAACTGACCATGGAACAGCTGACGAACCTGATCATCGGCAGAGACCTGGATAACGACATGGATGAATACAAGACCCATGAAGACTTCCACAACGAAAAAGCTTTGGAAGTCAGAGATCTTTATATGGAACAAAACGGCAAGCCGGTCCTCAACAAGGTATCCTTTGCCGTCAAGGCCGGTGAGATCCTGGGCATTGCCGGTGTCGAAGGCAACGGTCAGCAGCAGCTGGTCAAGTGTATCACCGGTCTGGAAGAAACAGCCTATAGCGGTGAGATCGATATCTGTGGCAAGCGGGTCAATAATCTCAATATCAAGGGCAGAAGAGATGCCAGCATGGCCTACATTCCGGAAGACAGAATGGGCGATGGCGTTGCCGGTGAATTGCCGATTTCCGACAACCTGATCTCGACCTACTTTGACAGAGAAGACATCAACAACAAATTGTTCATGAACCTCAAGGCCATCGACAAGATGTCCGAAGAACTGGTCAAGACCTTTGCCGTCAAGACCAAGAATGCTCAGGCAAGCGTTAACAGCCTTTCCGGCGGTAACGTCCAGAAGGTCGTCGTTGCCAGAGAGTACAACACCAATTCCAAATTCATGATCGCCGAACAGCCGACCCATGGTATCGATATCGGTTCGGCTGAATTCGTTCACCATAAGCTGATCGAAATGCGCAATGCCGGTGCCGGTATCCTGCTGGTATCTGCAGACCTCAATGAGGTCATGAGCCTGTCCGACCGTATCATCGTCATGTTCAACGGCCAGATCGCCGGATACTTCCCTGATGCCAGCAAAGTCAGCGAATCTGAACTGGGTATGTACATGCTTGGCGCGAAACACCAGACAGCTGAAGAGATCGGAGGTGCTTTAAATGACTGAAAAAAGAGGCGACAAATATTCAAGCAAGTATAAGCTGTCGATTTCCAATCCGAAGTTCTTTGATGCAATCAAGATGCTTATTTCCATTTTGATCGCATTAGCCATCACATTCGTCATTCTGTGCATGGTCTCATCCGATCCGGTCAACGCCATCGTTACGATCCTGACCGGTCCTTTGACCAAGACCAGATACATCGGAGCGGTCATCGAATCCTTTATTCCGTATGCCTTCGCAGGTCTGGCAGCCGGTGTCTTATTCTCAGCCGGTGCCTTCAACCTGGGTGCTGAAGGTATCTATATCCTTTCCGGTGCTGTTGTCACGGCGATCGCTATTCAGCCGGTCACGAGCAGCCCGATCCTGCACCCGATCCTTTGTTACCTGGGTGCGATGGCTTTCGGCGGTATCGTCATGATCCTGCCGTCCTTCTTAAAGGCCAAGTTCGGTACCAACGAAATGGTCGTCTCGTTGATGCTCAACTCCATCTATGCAGGTGTTGCGGCATACGTAGTCAGAACCTTCTTAGGTACTCTGAAAAGAGGCGGCAACTCTTCTAAGGACTACATGGCAACAGCGAAGATCGGTTATCTGTATCAGCCGCTTCGTATTTCGGCCTGCTTCATCCTGCTGATCATCGTTACGATCGTTCTGTATCTGCTTATGAAGAAGTCGAGACTGGGCTACCAGATCCGTCTGGCCGGAACCAATCCGAAGTTTGCCGAATACTCCGGTATTTCTGCTTTCAAGCTGGCTATCTCCACGGCGGCAATTGCCGGTGTCTTATCCGGCATGGGTGCAACCACCGCACTATTGACGCAGACGACCTTCTATACACCATCGCAATCACTGGTCGGCATCGGTTTCTCCGGCATGCTGCTATCAATGCTGGGCAGAAACAATCCGATCGGTATCGTGATTGCCTCCTTCCTGATCAAGTATCTGGAACAGGGCACGGCGATCCTGTACTTTGTTGATAATTCAGTTCCTTCCGAGATCGTCGCGATCGTCGAAGGTATCATCATCATGCTGATCTCTTCACAGCACTTCCTCAGGAAGTTCAGAGAGAGACAACTGTTAAAGGAGGGCTTGGAAGAACATGCTGAGTAGTGTAATTTCAACTTTATTTACGATGCGTTTTCTGCTGACGATCATTCGTCTGGCTACTCCGATCTTATTCGCGGCTCTTGGTGCATTCATTGCTGCATCGACCGGTATCGGCAACATCGCGATCGAATCGATCATGACTTTTGCCGCCTTGGCCGGCGTTCTGGGTTCCTACCTTTCCGGTTCCGCCTGGGTAGGTGTCCTGCTGGCTATCGTCATCGGTATCTTTACTGTCATGCTGATCGCATTCTTCTCCATGAAGCTGGGAGCGGATGCCTTCCTGATCATGATCGCTCTTAACACCTTTGCTGATGCGGTGGCAATCTTCATCCTGTATCAGATCACCGGTGATAAGGGCACGACTGCTTCTTTGTCCACGCCGATTCTGGGACAGCTGGACATACCGCTGCTGAATAAGATTCCGATCCTGGGCGAGATCCTTTCCGGTCAGTACGATCTGACTTATGTCTGCTGGATTTTGATCATCATTCTGTTCATCATGATCTACAAGACACCGTTAGGCATGCGTATGAGAGCCTGCGGTCTGAATGCAGATGCGGCAAGAACAGCCGGTGTCAACGTCGAAAAACTCCGTGTCTTATCACTGGTCTTATCCGGTGTTTTGGCTGCCTTGGGCGGTGCTTATCTTTCCTTGAACTACCTGAAGATCTTCTCCAAAGGAATGGTCTCCGGTCAGGGCTGGATGGGTGTTGCTGCCAACGGTATCGCCAACGGCAATTACTGGATGCTGATCTTATCCGGTGTCATCTTTGCGGTCTTCCGTGCTGTTTCCATCATCTTCAGCTCGAACTCCGCATTCCCGACCGACCTTGTCGGTGCGATTCCTTATTTCTCCGTCTTCGTCATCCTGACGGTCGTTTCCATTGTGAACTACTACCGTACGAAGCGTGGTAAAGTCGAAGAAGAATAATGAAAAGGCTTATCATTGATACCGATCCCGGTCACGATGATATAATGGCTATCTTAACAGCTCTGGCTCACTGCGGTGAGCTGGAGCTTTTGTCTTTTTGTACGGTAGCCGGCAATCAGACCGTCGATAAGGTCACAGACAACATATTAAAAGTCGAAGATTATTTAAATCTTTCAATTCCGGTCTACAAAGGTGAGGCAAGACCGCTGCTTCTGGAGCCAAAACCGCAGCCGCAGGCGCATGGCGAAAGCGGCATGGACGGGCCGATCCTGCCCGCACCCAAACGAAAGATCGAAGAAATGGGTGCTGTCGATTATTACAAGAAAGTATTGAAGGAGAGCACGGAAAAGGTCACGATCGTGGCCCTGGCACCGTTGAGCAATTTGGGAAGACTTTTACAGGAAGCGCCGGAATGTGCCGAGAAGATCGAAGAGATCGTTCTGATGGGCGGTGCCCTCAATGGCGGCAATATCAACAAGTGTGCCGAATTCAATATCTGGCATGATCCTCATGCCGCAAAGATCGTCTTTGATTCCGGTATTAAAATCGTCATGGCACCTTTGGAAGTCTGCTATGCCGGCGGCATCATGATTGAAGAGACGAAGCGTTTTAAAAACGGAAGAAGAGTCTCAAAACTTGTCGATGATCTGTTTAGCTTCTATCTTCGCTATGCGATCGATCGGGGCTGGGATAAGACAGCCATCTTTGATCTGATCCCGGTGCTCTGGCTGTTAAAGCCGGAGATCTTCAAATACAAGGAAGGCAAGGTCGACATCGTCCTGGAGGGAGAAGACACGCAAGGCCAGACGATCCTGAAGGAAGGGCCGGGCAATCACATCGTCTTGTACGATGCGGATCGTGAGGCCTGCATGCAGATCTTCTTTGAAGCGATTGATCTGCTGGACGAGAGATATTATTAGATCATTTCTGAAATCAAAAAATGCAGTGTGAACTGCATTTTTAAATGATAAATATTTTTAGGAAAGGTCAAGATCGTAGAACTCATGCATCCAGTCTCTGTTGAGCGGATAGAAGCTCTTGTAGAGTTCG
>ONXX01000159.1 GCA_900321955.1 uncultured Bacillota bacterium
TTTTAAAAAGTCAACACTTTTTTTGCAAACGTTTACAAATCCTTTATTTAAAGGCTTGTTTTTATCGCAAAAGATGGATATACTTAACTTAATCGTTTAAGTATATTATATTGTGGAGGTGAAAAATATGCAATATGGTCATTTCGATGACAAATCAAAAGAGTATGTAATCACGAATTATGAGACACCGCTTCCCTGGATCAACTATTTAGGAAGCGATTCATTCTTCACCCTGCTGTCCAATACAGCCGGCGGCTACGCCTTCTATAAGGATGCCCGTTTAAGAAGGATCACCCGCTACAGATACAACAATCTGCCTTTGGACCAGGATGGCTTCCATATATATATAAAGGATAAAAACACCATCTGGAATCCGGGCTGGCAGCCGACAAAGACAAAACTCGATCATTACGAGTGTCACCATGGTCTGGGCTACACCACCATCATCGGCCGCAAAAACAAAGTTGAAGTCAAACAGGAACTCTACGTACCGAAAGATGACAATATCCTTTTGATGAGAGTCACTGTTGACAATAAAGATAAGGTTAAGAAGGAACTCGATCTGTTCTCCTTCATCGAATTCTGTCTGTGGGATGCGCAGGATGACACCACCAACTTCCAGAGAAACTATTCGACCGGTGAAGTGGAAGTCGTCGGATCGACCATCTATCACAAAACCGAATACAGAGAAAGAAGAAACCACTACGCTGCTTTCCATGCCAACAAGAAAGTCACTTCCTTCGATACCTCCAGAGATGCCTTCATGGGTGTCTATGGTTCCCCTGCTGCACCAAATGCTGTGAAAAACGGCAAATGTTCCGACTCCATCGCCCATGGCTGGCAGCCGGTCGGTGCACTTCCATCTGGAACTGGAAGCCGGCGAAAGCTATGATGTCATATTCGCTTTAGCTTACGTTGAAGTTCCGGAAAAAGAAAAATTTGTCAAGCCGGGCATCATCAACAAGGAACCGGCCAAGAAATCAATCGGCAAATACGACACCAATAAGAAATTTGATGCCGGATTAAAGAAACTGAATACCTTCTGGACTGAACTGCTCGAAGGATTTGAAGTTTCCACCAGCAACGATAAAGTCAACCGTATGGTCAATATCTGGAATGCTTACCAGTGCATGGTCACCTTCAACATGTCCAGATCTGCCTCCTACTATGAATCCGGTATCGGCAGAGGCATGGGCTTCAGAGATTCCTGCCAGGACCTCTTAGGCTTCGTCCACATGATTCCGGAAAGAGCCAGAGAAAGAATCCTCGATATCGCTGCTACGCAAAAGGCAGACGGCGGTGCCTATCACCAGTACCAACCTTTGACTAAGAAAGGCAACTCCGACATCGGCGGCGGCTTCAATGATGACCCGCTGTGGCTGATCGCCTGCACCGATGCCTACATCAGAGAAACCGGTGACTGGGATATCTTAAAGGAAAAGGTCGACTTCGATAACGATCCGAAGAACGCCGACACCTTACTGGAGCACTTAAGAAGAAGCTTTAATTACACCTTAAATAACTTAGGTCCGCACAAACTGCCGCTCATTGGCCGTGCCGACTGGAACGACTGTCTCAACCTCAACTGTTTCTCCCGTTATCCGGGTGAATCCTTCCAGATCTCCGGACCGAGTGAAGGACCGGTTGCCGAATCTGTCTTTATCGCCGGCATGTTTGTCAAATACGGCAAGGCCTACGCCAATATCCTAAGCAGTCTTAAAAGACGGCTGGGATGGCAAATGGTTCTTGCGAGCCTACGATGCCTATGGCAAGAAAGTCGGCTCGCACTATAACGATGAAGGTCAGATCTACATCGAACCGCAAGGCATGTGTGTCATGGCCGGCATCGGTGTTGAAACCGGCGAAGCACAGAAAGCTTTGGATTCCGTCAAGGAAAGACTGGAAACCAAGTTCGGTATCGTCTTACTCAATCCGGCCTATACCACCTATCGTCTCAATCTCGGCGAAATCTCCTCCTATCCTCCTGGATACAAAGAGAACGCCGGCATCTTCTGTCACAACAACCCATGGGTCGTCTTCGCAGAGACTGTCATGGGACATGGCAACAGAGCCTTCGATTTATACAAGAAGACCTGCCCGGCTTTCTTGGAAGAAATTTCCGAGATCCACAGAACCGAACCGTATGTCTATTGCCAGATGGTTGCCGGTAAAGATGCACCGACCTTCGGTGAAGGCAAGAACTCCTGGTTAACCGGTACGGCTGCCTGGACCTTCACGGTACTCACTCAGGGTATCTTAGGCATTCAGCCGGACTACGATGGTTTAAGAGTTGATCCGTGTATCCCTGATACCGTCAAGGAATACAAAGTCAACAGACGTTTCAGAGGTACGATGTATCACATCACTGTTAAGAACGAAAACGGCAGCCAGAAAGGCGTCAAACAGGTCGTCATCGACGGCAAGCCGATCGAAGAAAAGATCATCCCTGTCAGCAAGAAGAAGGATGTCAACGTAGAGATCATTATGTGATCGCATAAGGCGGATGAAATACTTCGCCTTTTTTAAACAAGGAGCACGAATTATGAATTTCAACATCGAAACCAGCCGCAGTCAATCCATCGACGCATTGACATGCGCAAAGAATATCTTCAGGGATCATCTGCACGATCACAGCGATGCGATCTTTACCGATGCCAGACGAGACAGGATCATCGCCTTCAGCGGTTCCAAATACGAAGCACCGATCTGTTACCACCTGGTCAACGATCCGATCATCTATGATTATTTAAATTCCTTCAAGGAAGATGTTCTGATCAATCATGACAACGATACCTTCACAATCGTTCATAACGGCAAGAAAGAAGCTTTGGATGCAAAGATCGCTGATCGCGTCAAAGCGATCTACGACACCATCCTTCTTTCCCCCGGCATCATGAACAAGAACGGTGAGATCGAAATCGATCTTAAAGGCTATCACATCGGTTCCCACTACGGCGTCAACCTTCTGTTGGGCGACCGCAGCGAATACGCGGATTGTCTACAATCCACACCGAAATCCGTCCTGGATGAACTCGGAAGAGGTTCGTTCAGAGGGAAACAGGAAAAACAGGTCCTGGCGACCCGCTATGTCCTTTCCCCGGATGAAAACGGCGAACCGGCGAACCGTCAGTTCTACATCACCGAAAACGGCAGACAGATCTTCTATTCCCTGGATGTCAAAAACAACGTCAAATCCGCCAAGTGCATCCACTCGCAAAATCACAGCGATATCATCTACGAAACGATGGATGGCTTACGAATCACCCGCACGATCTTCCTCTTACCGCAGGAAAAGGATATGCCAAGCGCCAACGAAGTGCAACGCATCCGTATCGAAAACCTCAAGAGCGAACCAAGAGATCTTCGCATTGTGGTCACCGGCATGTTTGGCATCACCGATCCGGGAACCTTAACTTCCGATATCGTCTATGCCAACGTCGTCGTGGAAAGCGAGCTCTACTATAAAAACGGCAAGCCGATTGCCATGACCGCTCACCACCAGCCAAAGGAATGCAACAGTGAGAAGCGTTATGCGATGTTATTAAGTAACGGCGAAGGCATGGATGAATACTGTTCCAGTCTCTACGATTTCATCGGTTCCGGCAGCTTAGAAAAGCCGGAAATGATCTCCCGTCTGAACAACGCTCACTCCCGCCGTCAGGCTTCCTTCTTTGCCATGGCGAAAAACATCCACTTAGAATCAGAAGCCATCATCGATTCCTTTGTCGGCATGGATGACGAGATCCCGGATGTCAGAGAAAAATTCGACAAGGATCTTTCCAATCTCTATGAGAAATACAAGGATCCGAAAAACCTGGAAGTCACCTACTCCAAGATGATCCAGGACAATAATCATTATTATTCCTACATCAAAGCTCATACCGGTGATCCGGATCTTGATTCCTACTTATCCAAGAACCTGCCGTTCCAGGTCTTGTATCAGACCTATGTCTCCCGTTCCTTTGCCTGGACGCAGAAATCCTATCGAGAGACCGGATTCAGAGAGATACAGGATATCTTCGCTTCAATGTATTATATGCATGCCAACAAGCAGGACGAGCTCATCCAAAGACTCATCCTGTCCTGGGCCGTCAATGTCTTTGAGATGGGCTACGCCTATCACAACTTCACGACCCGCGGCAAGGAGCCAGGCATGTGCTCGGATGATGCCTTATGGCTCTTGCAGGCCGTCTACCGCTACGTCTCCTTATCAGGCAATTATGACTTCTTGAAGAAAGAAGTGGCCATTGCCGGATCGGACAAGACCAGACCGCTCTACAAGACCCTGGAAGCCATCATCCTTTACTCCGGCAAGATCTCGGTAGGCAAACATGGCTTGCCATTATTGGATACCGCTGACTGGAACGATACCCTTCGCTTAGACAAGAACGTCATGCACGGACCGGAAAAGGAAGAAGCCTATAAGAAACAGCTCAAAGAAAAAGGTCAGCCGTACGGCACAGCCCTGGAGAATGAATTATCAGAATCGGTCATGAACGCCTGCCTTCTTAAGATTGCAGCCGACGAGCTCAAGGAAATGGCTGAAAAGTTAAATCTCAGCGACATCGTTTCCCTTTGTGCAGAAATATCCGACCACGTCCTTCATTCCGTCAACGACAATGCCTGGAAGAAGGACTACTACGCAAGATGTCTGATCAATGACAACCGCGGCTACACCTATCTGGGTTCCACCGGTGATGGCTTGTCACTTGATCCAAATATTGATGGCACCTACTACCTCAACAGTTTCTCCTGGCCATTACTTGCCGATATCGCTGATGAAG
>ONXX01000101.1 GCA_900321955.1 uncultured Bacillota bacterium
TGTTGACGACTTCGGCATTGATGCCGGCCTTTTCCAAGACCAGCTTGCCATGCTGGCAGGCGACATCATCGTCATCGACGATCAGGACGGAGAGTTTGGACGGATCGATCTCGTTCATCGCGACATCGCTGTCCTTGCGTTTGGAATCTTCCAGCGTCACGCTGACCGTAAAAGTCGAACCCTTGCCTTTTTCACTTTGCACATCGATCGAACCGTTCATCATCTCGACGATGCTCTTGGTGATCGGCATGCCTAAACCGGTACTGCCGTATTTGGAAGTGCTGGTCACATCCTCTTGCGAGAAGGTCTCAAAAATCTTCGGAATGAATTCTTTTGACATGCCGATACCGGTATCGGCGATTCGGAAAGTCAAAGCCGACTTGCCGTCAAAGCGGTTGGTGCATTCCACTTCCATGGAGACCTTGCCGCCTTCCGGCGTAAACTTGACCGCATTGCCCAGGATATTGATTAAAACCTGCCGCAGCTTCATATCGTCGCCGATGTAGTAGTCATCGACATCGTTGATGATCGAACAGCTGTAATTGAGACCCTTATCCTGACACTGGCTGGAGAACATCGTGTTGATCGATTCCAGCAGTTTACGGAAAGAGAATTCCTCGTGTCTGAGTGTCATTCTGCCCGATTCGATTCTGGACATATCCAGGATATCGTTGATCAGACCCAGCAGATGGTCGGCAGAAGCACCGATCTTGCGCAGATACTCCTTTGTCTTTTCCGGCGTCTCCGGATCATTCAGGGCGATATTATCCAGACCGATGATCGCGTTCATCGGTGTACGGATCTCATGGGACATGTTGGATAAGAAAGCGGTCTTGGCGCGGTTGGCCCCTTCAGCCACACTTAAGGCATCACTTAAAGCCCGCTGTTGGGCAAGTGACTCACGCATTTCTGCATCGATGATCGTAAAGCCGATACCGATCTCATGGACCTTATGGTCGGCCCGATCTTCGCTTCGTCTGACACCCGCGCAACGGATCATCTCATAGTATTCCTTGCCCTTGCGGCGGACCAGATAACGATAGGCCAGGATGGTCTCTTTTTCTAAACCTTCCCGGATATTCTTCGGATTGATGAAATCCATGAACCCCTGTCTGAATCTTTCATCGACGTATTTTTCACAATAATTCTTGAACGCCTCATAGTAGCTGAAGTGCTGGCCTTGGACGTACTTGTCTTCATCCTCCGGATCGGAGCGGTAACAGATGGCCTCGTCATGATCGAGGTTGACGTGACTTCTCTTCTTCCAGCAACTTCTCCTTTAAGATCAGCATTTCTTCCATCTCTTCCTGCTTAATTCTGTTTTCCGCATCCGCTTTTTCTCTTTCCAGTTCCAGTTTGGCATTGTGTTTCATCTGCGAAACAATCAGACCAAACATGCCCAAAAGAACAATGGCCGTTAATAAGGATTGGGTCAGACTACGGCGAATGATCGCATCGGAGATCGGCGAGATGCGTTGCGAGATGACGCTCTCTCTTATCAGATAGGTCAAAAGCCAGTCGGTACCACCGACCGGTACATAGGCCAGCGTCTCCTGGATGCCGTTATAGGTAAAGGAGGTCTCACCTGCCTGACTGTTGGTAAATTCCTCGTAAAACTTCTCATAGGAATAGCCGTCATCAAAGACCGCGATCTTCATGGCTTCGATCAGGTTGTCTTCCTGCGCCAGACCGCCTAAGACGGTGTTGGACAAGGCCACACCCTGTCTGGTGTAGATGTTACAGAAGGTTGCGGAATCTTCACGGGCATTCATCGAAACACCGGACAGCAATTCGTCCATGGCGATCTCCATGAAGGCCGCTTTCAGTTTCTTTTCTTCCAGTGTCAGATCGACCGGCATGGCAATGACCACTGACTTTTCACTGTGACTCAGATCCATGATCGAGATTTCCGCTTCGCTGATCGTTCGGTAATCAAAGTGATAGGTATCGATATTCCGTTCAATGCCATCGGCCGTATAGATCAGCCCGTCCTCATCAACGAAGGCGAAACGCCGCAAGGTATAGATGCGGCGTAAACGCTTCTGATACTCCTGCAGGTGGGCAGTATCGGAAAGATCTTCCTCGCTCATCATTTCGATGGCGATCTTCATATCGGCGATCTTTTCCTGCAGATTGCTTTCAACGACCTCTTCCCTTCGTCCGGCCAATTCATCCAGATACAAAAGGCTGACGCTTCTGACGGCATCCTGGGTGTCTTTTGTGGCAGCACGACCCATAAAGATCGTCGAAAAGACCAGAATCAAAGCGACCAGCAGCGCTCCCAACAGGGACACGGTGGTCATCCTGTTATTTCTTACCTTACTCACGTCCTGCCTCCTTCTCTTCCATCGAAACCTTCTCCCCGTTTGGAAGTATGAAAGACTGGTCGAAGGTCACGCCTAAAGAATCGGCGATCGAGCGCAGTTCCCCGATCGTCAACGTATCTCTTCGTAATTTTTTATAGAAATTCTGTCTGGACTGGCCGATCCGCCTTGCCAGTTCGGCAAGCGAGACCTCTTTCTCATCACAGAGTTTCTTCACTAAATCAGCTGTATTCATTGTGATTGCTCCATAAACTGTTCTACTATCATTGTAAACCGTATGGTTTTCATATTTCAACGAAAAAAGGACTTTTCAGTCCCTCTTGCCTCTGACCTCATCCAGGCGCTCATCTTCCCTGCCGTAGAGGACATACATGTCGTAGATGATCTGCCGCAGCTTTTCATTCTCGCTTTTTAAATCGGCAGCCTTGTCGATCTTGTAAGGCTCGCCGATATACATCCTCGCATGACTCAAAAACGGCGTGTTTTTCCCGATATTGACCGCCGGCAGTAGATAAGCGTCATTCTTTTGTGCCAGGGACACTGCCCCGTATTTAAAGGGCAGCAGGATCTCTTTTGTCCTGTTTCGGGTACCCTCCGGAAAGATGCCCAGGATGCCGCCGTTTTTTAAGATCTCATCGGCAGCCGCCATCACTTCCGGCGTATGGCGGGAACGATCCACCGGCACCGTCAGAGCCATACGAAAAAGGAAACCGAAGATGCCGTCATGAAACTTCTTGGCCGCCAGATAACGGATCGGCCGTTTCTTGTAGGCATAGGCAATGAAGACCGGATCCGAGGCATAGCGATGATTCAGCGCCAGCACCACCGGTCCATCGGGAATCTTTTCCAGGCCATAGACCTTGGGATGAAACAGAAGATAGACAAGCGGCTTGAAAAAGACCCGCAGCAGACGATAAGAAAACTCCGGTCTGTCGGCATATTCTTTGACAAACTGTTCTTCTTTTATGATTTCTCCCGTTTCTTTTTTGATCACGGGTTTATTTTACTACTTTAAACAGAAGATCCGCCATAGCCTTGCTTCCATCGGGGGAAAGGTGGATCTTATCAGCCATCAGATACTCTTCGTGCTCTTTCAAAAGCCCGTAAAGATCGACGACCATGACGTTGTCAATGCCCAGATCCTTATTGGCCAATCCTGCATCGCAGATGTAAACCTCATGGCCTTCACAAAGCTGGGCCAGCTTTCGATAATCGCTTTCCTTGAAACCGGCATTGCGGTCAAAGACCAGAACAACCCTCTTCTCAAGAGTGCCGTTTTCCTTCGATTCACTGATCATGGCATAGAGAGAATCAAAATCAAAGTTTTCATCGTTATGGTAGACGGCATTGTCTCTGCCTTCCGCAATATAGGAATAGGCGTTGATCAGAAGATCATTGCCATAGAAGACGATCTTGCTTTCTTCCAGTTCTTTTTTGCGGTTTAAGGCATCTGCCTTGATCTGTTCGTATTTATCCAGATAGACATTGTAGACCGTATCATAGATCAGATCGGCCAGTGCATCGATGCCGTCTTCCATGACGTGGATGCCGTCATAATAGAAGTACTCCGGATGACCCTGCGAGTATTCATTCCATCTTACGATATGCAGGTTCGGATAGTTTTGCGCAAAGACCTCAAAACGTTCATTGAATTCCGGATCATCGGCACCGACCGCATCGATCCAGAAGACTTCCCGGTCTTCCAGTATTTCCATCATATAGGCGTTTCGCTTTTCCACGTAATCGCCGTTCACCGAAAGAGACAAAATGATCAGGTCACTCAATGTTCCTTCGGCCTTCATTTTTTCCATGATCTCATTGCCGGCATAGAGATCTCTCGAGATCTTGCCGTCAAAGTAACCGCTCGGGAAACGTTCGTACATCGCATCGGCCACATCGATCAGGATCGAATCGCCGATACCGACCACCGGCATCTTCTCCAGCAGCTGTTTGACCGCTTCCTTTTCATCCCCGACACTCTCAAAGATCGCATCGATCTCTGCTTCCTTCTGTTTTAAGGATTGCTCGTACTCCTTGTTTTTCTCTTCGATCAGCTTGGCGTTCTCACTTAACTTATCTTCCAGTTCCTTCATCTCCTTGGAATAATCCTTGGCGGCAAGGAAGCGATAGAAGCCAAAGACCGAACCCAAGGCAATCAGTGAAGCCAGAATCATTCCGAATATATCTTTCCGCTTCACCATCAGCGCCCGCTTTAACAAGACCGCTGCAATGAGTGTCGTCACAATGACAAATATGGCTTTGAGCCAGATGGGAAGTCTCGTCAGATCGAATAAGAAAATAAGCGGATACTGTACCAGGTAGATTTCATAGGACAGCGACGCCAGATACAAAAGAATGGGATCGGCTTTCTTTTTCGGATCAAATAAGCTCCGGCCGTTTTCCAATACGCGCACCCCAAGCAAGGTCACCAAGCCCATCGTCAAAGCCATCTTCTCGTTTCCGGCAAAGATCGACAAGACAAACAGAAGCACCAAGTAAACGCCATAGAGGATCTCTCTGACGCTGCGCTTGCCGAAAACCAGCGGGCCGGCCTTGATATGAATCAAGGCGACAAGGCAGCCGGCAAAATAGGAGAAGAGACGATCGAAGCTGCCGTAGTAGGCTAACATCGTCTGTCCCTTGGCCAGATGTATGACAAAGACGATATAGGAAATCAAAGCCATCACAAAGAAGAAGCCCAACGGGATCAGACGGCTGTAGTTTTTCGCCAGCTTCTTCAAGCCCTTCACCAGTAACGGCATCAACAGTTCATACTGCAGCAATATGGCGATATACCACATGTGCATGAACGGCGAAGAATTGTGCCGGACAAAATAATCCTGATCGGCACTTAACTGCCAGAAATTGTTGTAGCCGAGAAGGACCGACAGAGTCTCCTTTTTTAAATTGATCCAGCTGGCGGAAGGAAGCAGACTGATCAGGGCAACGCTGCACAAGCTCACTGCCGCCAAAGGCAGGTAGATGCTTCGAAGGCGTTTCAGATAATGATCCTTTAAAGAGAAGTCCTTTTTGCGCCACAAGGAAAACAGGGTAAAATAGCCGCTCAGGACAAAAAAGACTGCCACCGGCAGATAGCCGCCTTTTAAAATGCCCACATGGTAAAGAAGTACCAGCAGGCAGCATACAAGCCGTATCAGTTCGATATATGGATCACGTTTTCTCTTCATTTTTCAAAACAAAAGCGAAGGATCTCTTCGCTTTCTCATTATATCGGATTCGTTCGGCTAAAGGAAACGCTTACAGGTTGGCCTTGATCTTATCGATGATCTCCTGATACTCCTCGTCGCTTAAGAAGCACTTCTGCGGATTCATCTCAAAGGTACCGCCCCACTCAAAGCCGTCCTTATATTTCGGAACCAGATGGACATGCAGGTGATGGCCGGTATCGCCGTAGGCACCGTAATTGACCTTGGCCGGGTTAAAAGCTTTATGTAAAGCATTGGCAACTCTGGTCACATCTGCCAGGAAGGCGTGCTGCTCCTCGACAGGCAGGTCGACGATCTCCGAGATGTGATCCTTATAGGCAACGACACATCTGCCCGGATGAGACTGTTCCTTGAATAAGATCAGCTGTGATACGTTCAGATCACAGATCTTGATGCCGAATTTGGCTAAGACTTCACCGCCAACGCAGTATCCGCAATTATTATCTATCATTTTTAATATCCTCCGCTTTCATTATAAAAGAAAAGGTCTCTTTCAAGGGACCTTAATCATCAAATTTTGCCTCGTGCATCCACAGATAGGCTTCATCCTCATTGCGGGTCGTCTGAAGCCAAGGATCACCCGGCAGATGACGGATCATCCAGACCGTATACATCTGGAAGCCGGGTTGTCGACGCTCTTATAGACATCGTCACCGACAAAGCTGGCACCGAAACCTTCCGGACGGTCGAACTTGAAGTAGTAAAGCTCCGGCTGCGGATGGCGGTGCGGCAGGAAACCGGACCAGTTGCCGCGATCATTCAACACTTCGCCCAAGACCATGTTGGACCAAGGGGCAATGTCCTTATCGAAGATCGTATTGACTCTTCTCTTGGCAGTGTTGCCGAACTTGCCGACACAGGAATAGGACCACGGGGCATCTTCCGGCGTGTAGAGTCTGGAATCAAAGATCGTGTCGTTCTTCGTGCACTGAACCAGGATCTCCGCATCGCTCAAAGCTTTAACTTCGACCTTCTTGCCCGAACATACATGCAAGGCGTACGGACCATCGGTAAAGACGTCCTTGCGGTATGCCTTTTCACACTTGCCGTCATAGACAAATTCCACTTCCCCCGACATCAGTAAGAAAGCGGTCTCTTCGCCGTTTCTTTCAAAAGATCTTGTCTGATCCTTCTTCATCCGATAGACGCGGACATCCATCATCATCTCTGAATACTCGTTGTCATACGTCGTCAGGATCTCTTCGCCGTTTTCATCAAACTGCGGATAACCGAAATTCTTCTTTTCCATTTTTATCCCTTCCTCTTCATTGCTTTTTTTACAGCAGCGACGATATCGTCACTGGTCATTTCATATTCTTTTTCCAAAACTTCCTGCAAAGCCGTCTGGCCGAAGCGGTCCTGGATACCGATGAATTCCTGCGGCACCGGACACTTCCTTGTTAAGACGTTGGCCACTGCCGAACCCAGACCGCAGGAGACCAGATGGTTCTCGGCCGTCACGATGCAGCCGCATTCTTTTGCCGCTTTGACAATGGTCTCTTCATCCAAAGGCTTCCAGGTAAACATGTCGATGACCCGGACATGAACGCCTTCCTTTTCCAGTTTCTCTTTCGCTTCCAGGGCGTTATTGACCATGATGCCCGAACAGATGATCGCGGCATCCCTTCCTTCGGTTAAGGTCAAAGCCTTTCCGATCGTGAACGAAGAACCATCCGCGTAGACCGGTTTGAAGCCTCTTCGTATTAAACGCAGGTAGGAAAGTCGATCGTCCTTGGCCAGCTGTTTTACCAGGCTGTTTACCTGGCTGTAATCACAGGGATCCAGCACCACCGCTCCCGGAATCTCCAGATACAATCCGGCATCCTCAAACGGCATGTGGGTCGCACCGTTGACCCCGGCCGTCACACCCGGATCGGTACCGATCACATGGATGCCCAGATTGGAATAGGCACTGGAGATGAAGATCTGATCAAAGATTCGCCTTCCCGCAAAGACCCCGAAGGTGTGTAAGAACGGGATCATCCCGGTCGCCTTCAAGCCTGCCGCCATGGCAGCCGCATTGGCTTCCGCAATGCCGGCGTTGATGACTCTATCCGGATAGGCGTCTTTCAATTTGCCGCCGCCGACGCAGCCTAACAAATCGCAGTCGATGTGAATGATCCTTGGATCCTCCTTCATCAGCTCATACATCGCATCGACGTAGCCTTCGCGGCAATTTCTTGTATCCATGCTGTGATCGCAGATCAATGTATAGCTCATCGTAATTCCTCCCTCAAAGCATCAAGATCCGCCTGCGCCTTTTGGATCGCTTCATCCCAGAATGCTTTGTCGGCATGAGTGGAGTGTTCACCGCTTTTTTCCGCAAAGGTTCCTTTTCCTTTGATCGTATTGAGTATCAGAACACTGGGACTTCCCTTGTGATCCTTTGCCTCATACAAAGCATTTCGTATCTCTTCAATATCGTTGCCGTCTTTGACATCGATGACGTTCCAGCCAAAGGCATCAAACTTTGCCCCGATGCCCTTGCCATGGGACATGACATCCTTTACGGCGCCATCCAATTGCCTACCGTTGTTGTCCACCAGACAGATCAGATGATCGAGTTTATAGTGGGCGGCAAACTGGGCAGCTTCCCAGACTTCGCCCTCGTCTGCTTCCCCATCCCCGACAAAGACATAGACGTAGGAATCAATGCCCTGCATGCGGTTGCCCAAAGCGGCACCGCAGGCTTCCGAGATCCCCTGGCCCAAAGAACCCGCCGTCAGATCGACACCGATCGTCTTCGTGCGGTCGGTATGGGACGGGAAATTCGTCTTATAATGATTGAGCGTATAG